>JAQSWS010000011.1 GCA_029266495.1 Rariglobus sp.
ACTCAAAACCCGGCCAAAGCCGGTGTTCCGATCTGGTTCACCGAACTCGGCTACGATTCTAGAAAGGGCGAAGACCCGCAGGCCCATGCCTTGGTCAAGGCTTACACGATGGGCATCGTGCAAGGCATCACCTGCATCAACTGGTATGAGGGCATCGACGGCGACGCCGGTCCGCTCGGCTTGCTCCGCAAAGATGGAACGCCCCGCCCGTCCTATAAAGCCATGGGCGAAATGATCCGCCTGCTCGGCCTGAATCCTTCCTGTGTCGGCTGGGTTCTCCTGAACGACAAACACTACGCCTTCGTCCTCCAAGGCAACGGTCGCACCGTCCTGGCCACCTGGGCGGCCACGCGCAAGCCGGACACCATCGATTTCCGCCAGCCGGTGCAGCTCATCGATCCCGTCACCGGAAAATCAACGCGCGTCAGCACCCACGAACTCACCACCGCTCCCATCCTGATCGACGGTGTTCCCGAGTCCATCGTGGCGCAGGCGCGGTCCAACAAAACAAAACCTCTGCCGTGGAACGGCGACTACTCCGACGCGGGTTCCGTTTCGATCACCTTCGGGAAAACCAACGTCGAAAAAGGCCTGCACAGCCAGTCGGCGGACTCGATCGCTGCGGATGTCGTGGCCTACGGTGGCAACGCCCGCGCCGGCACCGTCCCCGGCGGCAACGTCTTCATGGTCGATCCGAATTTCCTCTCCTACGCCCAGACGCCGATCGAGATCACCATCGTCGTCCGCCGCAACGAGGCGAACGACCCCGCCAAGCTGGAACTCGAATACGAATCCACCAGCGGCTACAAAAAAGCCCCCGCCTTTAACGTCCCCGACAACCACCAATGGCATAAGGCCACATGGAAACTCACGGACATCCAGTTCGTTTCCACTTGGGCGTTTAACTTCCGCATCAACACAGGAAAATACGTCGTTCAAAGCGTAACCGTCACCAAGCTCGCGCGCTGACCTGAATGGATCGGCCCTCCGCAAAGGATACGCTGCCCGCATTGCGGCTCCCGTCGTTCTTCAGCGACAATATGGTGTTGCAGCGCGGAAAACCTCCGCGGGTCTGGGGTTGGGCGCCTTCCGGGGCGGTCGTCGCAGTTCAGATCGCCGGCCGGCAAAAAACCGCCACGACCAACGCTCACGGCAAATGGCTCGTGGAGCTGGAACCTCTTCCTGCGGACACCGCCTCTTTCGAGATGGTAGTTCGATGCGGCTCCGAAACACGGGTCATCCGCAACATCCTCGCAGGCGAGGTCTGGCTATGCGCCGGCCAATCCAACATGGCGTGGCCCCTCCACGACGCCGCCGGCGGCGTCGAAGCAATCCGCAACTCCACCGACCCCAACCTGCGTTTTTTCGTCACCGCTTTCCATGCGCCCGACCAACCGGCCGATGATTGCGAAGGCGCATGGGTGGAATGCGACCCGCGCACATCCGTCAGATTCTCAGGCGTCGCCTATTTTTTCGGCCGCCAACTGCGGCAGGAACTGCAAACTCCGGTCGGATTGATCTTGTCCGCTCAAGGCGCCACCGCCGCCGAATGCTGGCTCAGCCGTGAAGCGCTCCGCTCGCATCCTGCGCTGCAACCCATCGCTGACAATCTCGCGACCCGTGTCATCGACCCGAAAGGCTGGGACCTGCATCTCCCCAGCGGCTTGTTCCATGGCAGGATCGCACCGCTGGCGCGTTTTCCAATCCGCGGCGTCATCTGGTATCAAGGCGAGACCAACACCAAACGAGCCTGGCAATACCGCACATTGTTCCCGCTCTTGATCGCCGACTGGTGGAAGGCTTGGGGTGAAGAACTCCCGTTCCATTTCGTGCAGCTGGCGAACTTTGACCAACCGTCCGCGCGACCGGTCAACGAAACGTGGGCCGAGTTGCGCGAGGCGCAGATGCTCGCCTTGCAACTGCCCGCGACCGGCATGGCCGTGACCATCGACCTCGGGGAGGAGACGGAGATTCACCCCAAGAACAAGCAGGACGTGGGCATGCGCTTGGCAGCCTTGGCCCTGGCAAGAACCTACGGACGCAAAGGTGTCGATTCCGGCCCGCTCTATCGGTCCATGAGCGTCGAAGGAAACCAGGTTCGCCTCACGTTTGATTCAATTGGCACCGGTTTAAATGCATTGGGCGGGCCTCTCTGTCACTTCGCCGTCGCGGGGACGGACAAAACATTTGTCTGGGCCGACGCGATCATCGACGGAGACGCAGTGGTGGTGTCGAGCCCGCACGTTCCTCATCCGATAGCGGTCCGTTACGCGTGGGCCAACAACCCCGCCGGCTGCAATCTCTACAATAAAAACGGCTTTCCCGCCTCGCCTTTCCGCACGGACAACTGGCCGGGCGTGACGGATACCGCGCACCTCATGACACCCAGAGAGAACCGCACCAAACCTCTCGTCGATCGTCCTCTTTTTCCCTCTGCCGGCCTGACCGGAAACACGCTGAACGTCGATCTGACGGCCACCATTGAACGCTCATGGGATCAGCTCAAAGCCAACGGCTACCGCTACGGCCCGCGCCAACAAAAAGAGCCGAACGGAGACATCATCCTCTGGCTCCCGTATGGGAATGAACGCGGTCTGTATCACGACATCCAGGGCCTGACGCTCACCGACACCCGTCCGGGCGCCCCCGCTTCGCTCGTTTACGAGAGCGGCGGTCATCCGGGCCACTTGAGTTTCAAGTTTCATTTTTCGTCACCGATCTCCGGCTTCCGCCTGTCCTCCCCGCCACTTGATCTCCAAGCCGACGACGCAGTAACCGGTTTTGAATACAGCATGGATGGCAACGCCTGGCACCCGTTTCATGAAACCGCGACCGGACTGCACACGCACAACCTCCACCTTCGCTGCTATGTCCGGGGGAAAACAAACCCCGAAGTCGTGCCTGCCGGAATCCGCCTAAAAGCGGTCATGGCCGGCGACGTCATGTGGGGCGACGCCGAGTTCACGTTCGCCCACGCGCAATGGAAGCTGTGGGTCACCCCGCGACCATCCGAACCCAATTTATGATCACTTCCCGCCTGTTTCCGCTCTTCCTCGCCGTCCTTGTCACGGCGGTCCTTCCCCTCTCCGCGCAGGAGGCGGTTTCGTTGCTTGACGCGGAAAAGCCGAAGCTCGGCTGGTGGTTCAACGATGGGCGTGAATTCCCGGGAGCCAGGGGAGACGTCGAAAAAGACGTCACGGTGCAGCAGGGCGGCGCTCCCACGCTAAAAGTCACCGGCGATTTCACCGGAGGCGGCATCTACGTTTCCGCCGACGGACGCATTCCTGACATCGACGTTAAGGAGCTTTCATTCTGGGTAAAAAATCTGGCGGACGATCGTCTCACGTTGCGCGTCATCGAAGCGTCCGGACGCTGCCACCAATTTGTCCTGCAAGCCAAACCCTCGTCCGACTGGCAGCAGATCACGCTTCCATTGCGTGCCTATTTCGAACGGCAAGGACGCGCCGACGCGGTCGAAGGCGTGCTCAAATACGAGGCGTGGGGCGGCGGCTCTAAAAGCTTCAAAAACGATGGCGCCTGGAAAGGTCCCGGCACCGCCGTTTCGATCGTGATTTCCAATTCAAAAAAGGAGGCCGTTGTCCGCACGCTTTGGATCGGCAGCGTCACCGTCATCCCCCAGCCCAAGCCCCAACCGGTCTCCACGTTCAACCAGACCTTCGAAGATCCCCAAGGGCTCGCCAGCTGGAAGCTGGACGGCACCGTCGGCATCGAGAACGGTTCGGCCTACCAGGGCGAAGGCTCCCTCGTCCTCCGTAAAACCGAGGGAACGTTGCGCGACAAAGTGACCGCAACTGGACCGGAATTTAAGGTCGGTCCCGGCACGCTCTTGGTTGAGTTCGCGACCAAGAGCGACCTGACCTCGATGGATAATTCTTACAACGGCACGCTCTCGATCGAGTTTATCAACGCCGCCGGCAAGCCGCTCGGCCCCTACGAGCTCGGCGCTTGGTTTCGTCAGAACCCGTGGAAGAAAACCGTTGCGCAGGTTCAAGTGCCGGATGGCGCCGCCTCCGCTCGACTGACCGCTTCCATCAACAAGGAATCACCGGGCTTCTTCGCGCTCGACGTGCTCTCCGCCAAGTTGACCGCAGGTGAGACCGCCGACGACGGGCTGCGGCGCATGATGTTTACCCTGCCCCGACTCGGCCACCTCCTCTACCCCGACGATCCGCGCAAGGCCACCGTGGAAGTCTGGTCCGAAAAGGAGCTGCCCGAAAATCTCCGCGAAGCGGTTTTTACCGTGCGCGATTACTGGGGCGCCGAACAAAGCCGCCCGCTTCAGCTGACGCTCCTCCCCGCCGGAAAAGCGGGCGACAAAAAAGATGTTTTCAAATACGAGGGCACCGTCGACTTCTCGAAGGTTTCGCTGTCCGTCGGTCGTTACTACGAACTGCACGGCAAGATCGCGCGGCCCGGCACCGAGGCGTTCGCCAACTACACTTCGTTCGCTATCCTTCCCGAGGCCGAAGCCAACCGCTACAAGCCCGAGGAGATCCCTTTCACCAGCCGCACCTGGGATCAGCGTTTCAAGGAAAGTCCGCTGCTCACTCACCGCCTCGGCATCCGCATCTGCAATGTCTGGGGCGAGATGGCCGCCGATCCCGCCAAGGTCAGCGCGGCGCAGATTGATCTCACCCACGAACTCGGAATGGGTGTCGTCACTGGTTCGCCCGCTCATGCCGTCGAGATGCGCCGTCCGGAATGGCGCGAATTACTGGCCAACGACGGTGAACAGATACGCAAGGGCGTCCGCAATTTCGTCGCCAAATACGGTCATGTGAAACCAATGATCATCAATCTGGGCAATGAGCCTCACAGCAAGGGCGACGACGTAAAATACGATGTGAATGCCTACCGCATCGTTTATCAGGAGATCAAAAAAATCGATCCCTCCATCACGGTCGTCGCCTCGTCGATGGGTCTCACCGAGGACTATTTCAAACAGGGCTTCGGCGAATGGTGCGACGCCTACGACTTTCACTCGTATGAAGATCCCGAGGGCGTCCGCACCATCGTGGAGGAAAAATATCCCGCCATGTTCAAAAAATACGGGTTCCCCAGACCTGTCTGGTCCACCGAACTCGGCATGAACAGCCAAGGCATGACCCGCCTCGCCGTGGCCGGTCTGCTCCACAAAAAGTTCGCCAACTTCTTCGCCGGCGGCGGAGCGAACGCATCTTGGTTCGGTCTTTTTTATCCCGACCCCGATGCGAAGATCCACAATTCCTTCGGCTCGGCCCACAATGTCTTCGACTGCCGCTACAACAAATACGCGCCCAAGCTCGACGCCATCGCCTACTACAACGCGGTCAACGGCATCGCGGTTAAGAAATTCGTCACCGACAAAGTTTATCCCGATGGCGCCCGCGTCTTTCTTTTCACCGACCGCGACCACCGTTCCCTCCTCGTCGCCTACCGCGATAAGGGACGTGAGGATGTGTTTCTGCCCCTGCCAGGCGTCAAAGCCGCGGAGATGATCCGCATCGATGGCAGCCGTGATCGTCTCGATGTCGGCGGCAAGGGTCTCTCGCTCACCATCGGCGAGGATCCCCTTCTCATACTCTACGAAAACGGTCCGCAAAGCCTGCCCGCGAAACTTGAGCCCTCCCCCGTCCGCTTCACCGCGCTTCCACCGACGCTCCATCGTGACGCGGAAAACATTCTCGTCGCGCTCGCGGACGGCGTTTCCCCCGACGTGATCGATCTTCAGGTGCCTCCGTTTTGGGAAGTGCGCCGTGAAACCACCACGGTCGATGGCAAACCTGCCGTGCGTTTCACGGTCAAGATCGCTCCCGAAAGCGAACTTCGCGAAGCCGACCTCGCCCTTGTCGTGCGCGGCTCAGATCGGGAGGCCGGCGGTCTTCTTTCAACGCGCATTCCCGTCGCCAGCCTGCTCTCGATGGAACTGCTCCCCATCCCCGCGGGCGATCAGCAGGGGCCCGGTGTAAAACTCGCCGTGCGCAACAACAGCACCAAAGCCCAAAGCCTCACATGGAACGTGACGCTCAACGGCGAACAGTCTCTCGCCAAGGGGCAATTCACCGGCGTCCTTGAATCCGGCGCGCACTTCGCCATCGCGACTTCCGGTTCGCTTGACGTTAAAGCCCGCTCCACCGCCGAGGTGCTCCTGCCGCTTGCCGGCATCAAGCCCGTCACCGTTTATCACGTGAAGGCGGTTCTGCGCGACGACTCCGGTCGCGTGCTCTCTCAGGAACGGTCGGTCGCAGGCTTCGTGCCCGTGCCGCGGGCCTTCGCTCCCATGAAGATCGACGGCATCCTCGACGAAAAATCCTGGGGCCTGGCGCCGGTTCAAACCGTGGACCAGCCTGATCAATTCTACGGCTTTAAGTTTAGCGGCAAGGAAGCTCCGGTGTGGACCAACCCCGACGATCTCTCCGCTCGAATTCGTTATCTTTGGGACGAACGGTTTCTCTATGTTGCCGTAAAGGTCACCGATGACGTCGCCGGCGGAACCGCTTATATGGATGCGGACCTATGGCAGATGGACGGTCTCCAGTTCCTCGTCGACCCGGCGCGTCGCAGCCCGGAGAAGCCTGGCAAATACGAATACAGCGTGGCTCGCGGCGCCAAAGGTGCACAGGTTTGGTGCGCACTCTCCGCGGATTCCGGCGCCGCCCCCGGCGATGTGAAGGACATCATCGTCGCCATCCATCGTGATAAAGAAGGCACCGGCGACGTTGCCTATGAGGTTGCGCTGCCTTGGTCGCGCTTGGCTCCGTTTAAACCCGGCGCAGGCGGCAATCTCGGCTTCACCCTGATCGTCAACGAAGACGACGGCCAGGGCCGCAACGCCTTCATGACTTGGTTTGGCAATGCCCACACCAAGGACATCGACACGGTAGGCGACCTGATTCTCCTGCCGTGAAATCCAGCACCCGTTCATTTGCGAAGCCTCCGGCTGAAACATTCCCGCTGTGGAACGGACCGGCGCCAGGGGCGAGCGGTGAAGATCCGCTCAAGGACATCCCCACCCTGACGCCGTATTGGCGTCCGAATACAGGCTCGGGCGCGTCGATGATCATCTGTCCGGGCGGAGGTTATTGGGAGCTGATGGACGATTTCGAGGGCCGGGACTACGCGCTCTGGCTCAACGAGCGCGGCATCACGGCCTTTGTGTTGAAATATCGTCTGGCCTCCGCCGGCTACCATCACCCGGAGATCACCGGCGATGTGCAGCGGGCCATCCGCTTCGTGCGCGCCCACGCGGCGGCATGGGGATTGGACGGTGCTCGCATCGGCGTTATGGGCTCCTCCGCGGGAGGCCACCTGGCGTCCTATGCGATGACTCATCACGAAACGGGCGACGCCGGCGAGGAAGACCCAATCGATGCGTTCTCCTCGCGGCCCGATCTCGGCGTGCTTTGCTACCCCGTGATCAGCTCAAGCCTGAGCCGGATGAATAATCTGGCCGGTGATAATTCCACACCCGCGTTGCAGACATGGCTCTCCAGCGAAATGCACGTCAGCGAAGCCACGCCACCCTGTTTTCTTTGGCATACGGCTGCCGATGAAATCGTCTCCGCGAAGCACAGCCTGCTGTTCGCCGAAGCGCTGCGGGCAAGGGGCGTGCCCTGCGAGCTCCACATCTATCCCGAGGGATGTCACTCCATCGCGTTGGGTGTGCACGGATATAAACCAGGCACTGGTCAAACCCTGCATCCATGGACTTTGGAACTGGAGCGCTGGCTCAGCGCACGGAAATGGATCCATGCGCACTCGTATAACGTGTAGTTATTCCCTGAATACTCTTCCAATTCGTCCCTCCCGGGCGCACACAAGGTGCGCCCCTACGCCAGTGTCGTTGTAGGGGCGTGGCTCGCCCACGCCCGCTCTGTCATTTCGGCTTCGGAATCAGCAGCGTGCGTCCGGGATGCCAGGAACCGCGGATCGTCGTGTCAGGAGCCATTTCCGGCACGCCAAACTGACGGTTGCGCACAAGAGACACCGCCAGTTCGACGGCAGTTGCCCCAACCATTCTGCGGTTCGAAGAAACCCCCGCCCAATCGGCGACATCGTCATCGGTTGCCAGATGAACGACGCCCACTTGCTCCGGCACCCGGTAGCCCGCTTCTTCGACGCAGGCGAGCATGCGGGAGCTCTGGCACACCACCACGTCCGGCTTGTTAATCGATAGCCAGTCCATGATCGCCGTTTTTGCGGCCGGCCAATCCTCCGGAGTTCTGTGCAGATAAAACAGCGGTGGAATCTGGTTGGCCTTCGGCGTGGTCGCCTGGAAATAAACAGCGGCCGCCCGCAGGGTATGCGCGGAATAACAATCCACCGCCTGCTCAATGCAGATGCCGATTCGCCGGTAGCCGTGGCGCTTGAGCATTTTGAGCGCGAGCAGCAGATTGTAATAGTGGTCCGCCATCACCCGGTGAAGACGCGGCGCCAAAAGACTGCCTCCGATCGCGACGCCCACAAAGCGCTTCCAATCGAGCCGGATGTGAGTGGCCGGATACGTGACGATGACTCCTTCGATCCCCCGCTGGAAAAGCATGCGGGAGATGCGGGCCATGCTCATGCCGGGCTGGTGCGTCCAGATTTCGTCGATTCGATAACCGAGATGCAGGGCGCGTTCTTGCGCGCCCTCGATAAAAGGCGACAGGAACTCATACTGCCTCCACGTCTTCGTGTCGCCGATGGTGTTCAACCAGGCGAGGGGCAGCAGATCCTTTTTTTTTGAGTCCCGCACGCTTGCCATCCAGGAGGCAATCCGGGCATCGGGAACGTAGCCGAGCCGTTTACTGATCTCCACGACACGCTTCCGCGTTGCCGGACTGACGCCTGGCGAATTTCTCAGCGCGTAACAGACCGCGACCCGGGAAACGCCCGCCTCACGTGCGATGTCGCCGAGGCTGACGGTGGAAGCTTTTCCCTTCATCAGGAGGAGAGGACGCCACGCGGCTTGGACATCGAACCAGGCATCATGAGGGATTTTTTTTGACGAAATCACTCCGATAGGCCCGGGGCGCCAGACCGGTGTGGCGTTTGAACCATGCGGAAAAATGAGAAAGCTGCGAAAAGCCGAGGCCGGAGGCGATCTCCTTCACATTTAATCCGCCCTGCTCCAATGCCTGTCGTGCTCGTGCGATCCGACGTTTTTCCCAATAGGCGTGGAGCGTCATCCCACAAGAGCCTTCGCAAATCCGGTTGAGCTTCTTGATGGTCAACCCGCTCGCCGCTTCCATCTCCCGAACGGGACAAGGTCCGTCAATATCCTGACGATCAATGACGAACAGGGCCTGCGCCAGACGGGCGTCCACCCCCGCGGGAATCTCAAGCATCCAGCCTTCCCGAACCAGCACCTCGGCCAGATCGCAGAGCCACAGATGGAGATGCGCCTGCTGCCGCATATACGCGCGGTAGCTGATGCGGTTTTCCCAAAGAAAGGCGTAGTTTCGATCCAGAGACCCCCAGTTGACCGTGCCCACATCACGGACCATTTCCATCGCGATGGATTCCAACTCCGGGTAGCCGCCAGCATCAAACAGGCAAAGTGGCCCCCCGGAAAACAGCGGGGTTCCCTCGGGCCAATTATGACGGATCCGCACAGAAAGCAGCGAAACGTCGTGGGAAAGTTCCTGCCGGATTTTTTTTCCGCTGCAGATCAGCCATTGCCCGGGGTGAACCACGCGTTCCCGTCCGTCGGCTTCAAGGCGCGCCCAACCCGTCCGCAGCAGCCATGCGCTCAGTTCGTTGTGTCTCTCGTGGGAGCCATTTGCCGAGCCATCGGGCATAGGCCCGTTGTTCACGTATATGAGCTGGGAGCGCAGGCTTCCCCAGTCGTGCAAGCTGCATTTTAGCGGTTGGTGTTCCGGTAGCACAGGCTGAATTTATAGATAAATGAACAGACTTTTCTCCACCGCAAGTGCGACTTTTCACCGGGCCTTATATCGAAATCAAAGCCGGGTGCCCTTCATCCAAGTGAGATTTATAAATAACTTTTTAAGAAACGGCATAAGCCTTTCCGATTGAGCGACGGGGATTCCCCATGGTGCTTTCTTGAGAGTTCTCCCGCATCCGTCGGTGCATATACCGCCAAATCAACGTGAGCGCCTTCGTCGCTATGACACCTCGCGGGCAGCGAGCGAGACATCGCCCGTATAGCCCCCCAACCCCCAATGGCCTCTCCCCATCCGAACCTTTACCGTCGCATCACCGCAAGTGTGCCCCTGCTGATCACCATCGGCATCCACGTGCTCCTGATCATGATCGCCGGTTACTTCGTCACCGAGCAGATCATCGGGAAAAAGAAGACGTTTGAGGCGTCCGCCGCTTCCGAGCCCTCAATCGCACAAAAACAGGTCGAACACCGTCTTCAGGTCGCCCGCAAGGGCGGTGGTTCCGCCAGCTCCTCCCCGGTTTCAGCCGCCCGCATTTTTTCCACCGCCGAAAACGCCCTGCAGATGCCCGCCTTGCCCGACTTGCCGTCCGTCGGCGCCAGTTCGCTCAGCGGCATGGGCTTCGGCAAAGGCATGGGCGCAGTCGGCACCGGCACGGGCTACAATACCGGCGTTGGCACAGCCAACGCACTCGGCGGTCGTGGCTTCATGAGCATGAGCTTCCTGGGCGTAACCAACCAACGCGCCAGCAAAGTGGTCTTCGTGGTGGATATCAGCTCCTCGCTCATGGACATCAGAAAAGGCGGCTTTCGCGCCTTTGAAATCTTGCGCACCGAGATCTCCCGCCTGGTCAGCACCCTGCCGCCGGCAAACGGATTCAACGTCATTTTGTTCGATGGCAACTACTCCGTCCGCCTTTTCGCCAGCGAACTCCAACCTGCGACCGTTGCCAGCAAGACCGCGTTTTTCGAATGGCTCAAGCCCATCAACTCCGATCTTCAAACCCTCGGCATGCGCTCGATTCCCGCCGCTTCGCCCCGCTGGAAATATGATCCGCCTGAAAGTCTCAAACTCGATCCCGAATATCGTCCCGCAACCTGGCTCAACGCCCTTCACGCCGCGCTCGAGCAAAAACCCGACACCATCTTCATCATCACCGGTTCCGCCGGGCCGGGCGCCAAAGAGCTCTCCCGGGCGGAGGTGGATCGCATTTACGAAGCCCGCAAGAAAGAGGTGGCGGAACTTTTTGCGCGTCTGATACGCGAGGGCTACGACCTGAAGGCCATCGCGGCCGCCCGCAGCAAAGCCGTCGCCAGACTCCGCGCCGACTTCGACGCCATCAACCGCAAGCTGGTCGCGCAGAATAAAGACCCGTTCATCATTCAGGATATCCGCCGCGTCCTCGCCCCGGATTTCCAGGCGGCGCTCAAGCGTGCCGGCTTCACCCTCAAGCTCGATCCCACGGGATGGACCGACAAAGAAGGCCGCCTCATGTGGGACACCCCGACCAGCGCTGAAATCGCCCGCCCGACCACGGGTCACGAGCATGCCGAGTTCTCCGATGTTCTGAACCACGTCTCCCGGCTCCAGTATGGCCTGCTCCGCGAACGCGCCTCCATCAATACGTTCCTGTTCGTCGGCCCCGCCGAGTCAAACGAGGCGGCGCAAAAAAATCTCTCCGCGCTGTCATCCCGCAACGGCGGAAAGTTCAATCTGCTCACGACCAAACGCCTCGAGGAAATCACCCGGCGCGATGCGGAGGCGAAATAGAGACTCGAGAAAAGGAAAAGGAGGACCAGTCATGTCGGGTCCGGAATGGCAAATCCAACCCGGCGGACACACCCGGTCCTCCTTCTTCTAACTCCAAACTAGTTGCCCGTGCTCATGACACGAATGGCATCGGCAATGACGTAGCCGCTGGTTCCTGTAGTTGAGATCAGCACGTCGATGTTGGAATTCGCGCTGGCCGCGTAGGTGCCAAGCAACACCCATTGGCTTCCGTTCAGCCGCTGGTTCACCGAGATCGCGTCAACCCCTCCCGAGGTCGTCACGTCGACCGGCACATTTGTCGGCCGGTTCGCCGCGGCGGTCCAGCGCAGGAAAACGTCATAATTTCCCGCCGAAGCAACCGTGGTTCGAAACCGCACGGATTTGGTTCCCTTGCCGGTGTTGCCGTCGTGGATGTAGTTGGTGCCGATATAACCGGTGTCGGCCGTGCTGCCGGTCCAGCTTCCCGTGAGGGTCACTCCTTGCGGGTCGGTGTTGTCCACCACAACATCCAGGGGCTGGGGCGGCGGCGTATTTGTTTTCACGATACGCACGGCATCGGCGATGACGTAGCCGCTGGTTCCCGCGTTCGAGATCAGCACGTCGATGTTGGAATTGGCGGTGGCCATGTAGGCTCCGAGCAGCACCCATTGCCCCCCGGTGAGCCGCTGGTTGACGGTCAACGCATCCACCCCGCTTGAGGTGGTCACGTCCACCGGCACGTTGATCGGACGATTCGCGGCGGCGGTCCAGCGCAGGTAGACTTCATACTCGCCGGCCGAGGGGGCCGTGGCGCGGAACCGCACCGATTTGGTGCCTTTTCCGGTGCCCCCGTCGGTCAGGTAGTTGATGCCGTAGAAACCCGAGGTGGAGGTGCTGGCCGTCCAGCTTCCGGTCAGGGTGACCGCCTGCGTGTCGGTGTTGTCGATGATGATCTCCACCGGTTGCACCGCCGGGAGCGGGATATAGACCGGCCCGCCGCCGATGGTGACGGTCAGGTTGGAGTTGGCGGTGGTAAGTGTGGTCACGGCGCCGAAGGTATCAACCACGGCATAGGATCCCGCCGCGCCCACCGGCAAAGACACCGGGTGCGGCGCCTCAAGCCGTTGATTGGTGGGCAGCGTCGGATCCGGCGTGGTCCAGGCCACCAGCTTCCTTTGACCGGCGGCATTCTCAAAGATCGCGGCATAGTCCAGGTTCGATGCCAGGGTGACCCGCTGCACGTAGCTGTATCCATTGAGCTGCGACGTCATCACCTGGGCGGCGGTGAACGTGGGACGCTCGGCGAGATTGGTCTCCAGCACGCCATAGCTGGCATCGGTGAGTTCATACCAGATGGTGCCTTGAATCCCGGCCATGGCATCGACCAGATTTTGACGCACGAATTGCCAGGCCTGTCCCTGCTCCACGTTCGCCGTGGTGAACCCGCGCTCGATCAGCCAGCTTTCCGGGTAACCGACTTCGCTCGTCACGATGGCGAGGTTTTGCCCCCCGTTGTTGTTCATGATCTGGCGGATCGTCGGATAGCCGTTCAAGTAGGCGAGCTCCGGCCAGCGAAAACCGTAGGGATGCACCGAAATGCCATCGATGCCGGAGTTCAGAATGCCGACCTCGACGCAGCGCTCGAACCAGCTGAATGAGGCGCTCCAAAGGGCGGAAATCGAACCCGCGACCACACGGCAACCCGGGTCGGCGGCCTTCATCGCGGGCACGGCGTCGAGGACCAGTTCCGTGTATTCTTCGGCCATGGCGTCGGTGTTGCTGACGTTTTCGGGATTATCGTGCCAAAAACTGCGCAGGTTCGGCTCGTTCCAGATTTCATAGATGATGTCTTTGCCTGCGTAACGCTCCGCCACGTCCGCGGCGAAATTGGCGAACGCCTGGCGGCCCGCCTCGGTGACGATCGCGCGGTCGTGGAGGTTTTCGTAGATGCGATTATTCCACACCAGCGTGATCAGCATGGTGAATCCGCGGGCTTCCATGCTGGCGATCCAACCGTCCGGCTGGGACCAGTTATAGATGCCGGGACTGGTCTCGATGTTTTCCCAATAGATGGCCTTGCGCACCAGCCCGGCACCGGTGTCCTGCGCCTTGTCGAGCGCCGCGGTGCTCATGTCTTCATTCTTGAGCTGGATACCGGTGGTGGCCGGGATTCTCAAATCCGACATCACTTGGGCCGGAAGGGTGGTCGAAAGCAACAAAACCGTCAGAAAGGCAAAAAATGACAAAGGCCGGAAGGCGCGATGCCACGCGAAACGTTGAGCAGTGAAATGACTGTTCATGGTCGGGTATGGGGTGGGGGTTATGATGCCCGGTTCGTCTCGATTACTCGAAGACGCGTGGGCCGGGCTTTTCGTATGCCTGCTGCATATCGATTACTTTTCGATCCCCCCCGCTTATCCGGATATGACATTCGCTTACCGTTACCGAAGCTGACGCCATCTGCGCGTCCTGGACTTCTACTAAGATGACTAAACCTTATCTCTTTTTGATATAGGCTCGCTTCCAGGAACCTCGAATTGTCCGGTGATAAACCCTGAATGACGCCCCGGCCCGTCCATCATCCCGACCTGCTGTTTGCCGGCCCCGTCAAGACATGGCAAACCCCGGAACACCTCGGCTCGGGCCGACTGCCGATGCGGTCCACGCTCTATCCGTTTCCGGAAGCGCGAACCGCCCGCTCGGGCCAGCGTGAAAAGTCGCCGTGGTTCCGCCTGCTGGACGGCCCCTGGCGCTTTCGCCTCGCCGCGCGTCCCGAAGAGGTGACGCTCGCCGACATCGCCGCCGACACCGATCGCTCCCGTTGGGATGAGGTCGCCGTCCCGGGCAACTGGCCGCTCCAGGGCCATGGCTCCCCGCACTACACGAATCAACAGATGCCCTTCGTGGACGAACCGCCATTCGTGCCCGACTCCAACCCCACGGGTATTCATGCTCGCGACTTCGAGGTGCCCGCCGGCTGGGCCGGTCGTCGCATTGTCATTCACTTCGGCGGCGCCGAGAGCGTGCTCTATGTTTATGTGAACGGCCGCGCCGTCGGCATGGGCAAGGACTCCCGCCTGCCGTCCGAATTCGACATCTCCGACTTCGTCGTCTTCGGCGGCACCAACACCGTGGTCGCCGTAGTCATCAAGTGGTCCGACGCCTCTTTCGTCGAAGACCAGGACCAGTGGTGGCTCGGCGGGCTTCATCGCGAAGTATTCCTCTACTCCACCGGGCCGACCTACATCGCCGACGTCTTCGCCACCGGCAACTTGGAGAACAACTACCGCGACGGCGTGCTCAAGCTTGTCATCAACGCCGGCTTTGCCCGCCAGCCCGAGGCGGGCTGGTCGTTCGACATCCAGGCCTACTCGTCCGACGGTGATGCTGTATTCAAAAAACCCCTTCGCTCTACGATCAACACCGGGCGCCCGCTTTCGTGGCCACGTCTTCAGGTCCGCCTCGATGAACACGTCCCCAATCCATTGAAGTGGTCCGCCGAGACGCCACATCTCTACACGTTGGTCGTGACCTTGCGCGATCCCTCCGGCCGTGCCATCGAGCACACGTCCACGCGCTTTGGATTCCGTTCGGTCGAGGTGCGCGATCGCATGCTGCTCGTGAATGGCCGCCGCGTGCTTATCCACGGCGTAAACCGCCACGATCACCACGAAACCAAGGGCAAGGCGCTTGATCGTGAAACGTTGCGCCAGGACGCGGTGCTCATGAAGCGGTTCAACTTCAACGCCGTCCGCTGCGCGCACTATCCCAACGATCCCTACTGGCTCGATCTCTGCGACGAACTTGGCCTCTACGTCATCGATGAGGCCAACGTCGAATCGCACGGTTACTTCTGCCAGATCAGCCAGGACCGCCGCTACGCCGGCGCCTTTCTTGATCGTGGTCTGCGCATGGTGGAGCGCGACAAAAACCATCCGTCGATCATCCTCTGGTCGCTCGGCAACGAGAGCGGCTACGGCGGCAACCATGACGCGATGGCCGGCTGGATTCGCACTTACGATCCCAGCCGTCCGCTGCACTACGAGGGCGCGTTGTGGAACTCGCCTGAGGGCCGCGTGCTCAGTCCCGAACACGACCTTGCCCTGGGTCACCACGCCAGCGACATCGTGTGTCCGATGTATCCCTCGCTCGAGCGCATGATCGCCTGGGCCACCGCGACCGGCCATCCCGACCGCCGCCGTCCCATGATCCTGTGCGAATACTCGCACGCCATGGGCAACAGCAACGGCTCCCTTGCCGACTATTACGACGCCTTCGAAAAATACCCGGGACTCCAGGGCGGCTTCATCTGGGAATGGATCGATCACGGTTTCCGCCGCACCACCGCCGACGGCAAAACCTACTGGGCCTACGGCGGCGACTTCGGCGACCAGCCCAACGACCTCAATTTCTGCTGCGACGGCCTCGTCTGGCCCGACCGCACGCCGCACCCCGCCTTGTTCGAGTTCAAACACCTCGCGCAACCCGTGAAAGCCGTCGGCTACCGCAACGGCAGGCTCTCCATAAAAAACCGCCAGGACTTCGCCACCACCGCCTGGCTGCGTGGCTCCTGGCGCATCGCCGTGGATGGTCGCACCGTCGCCCACGGAAAATTGCCTCGCCTGCGCATCGCTCCGCAGTCCGTCGAAACCGTTCCGCTCAAGCGGCCGCGCCTCGCTCTCAAACCCGGCGAAGAGGCGTTTCTTCACATCACGTTTTCCGCCGCAGAACGCACCGGCTGGTGCGACCGCGGCCATGTCGTCGCACAGGACCAACTGCTCCTCGCACGCAAACCCGCCCGCCCCGTCAGCCGCTTGCGATCCCGTGCATCTGACCGCCGTCTCTCCATCACCCGCACTCCCCTCGGCCCGGTCATCGCCAACGACCAGCTTCGCATCGCGATCGATGCGCACACCGGCTTGATCACCGACGTTTCCTGGTGCGACCAACGCGTCCTGCTCTCAGGTCCGCGCCTGCAAATCTGGCGCGCCGCCACTGACAACGACGGGATCAAAGGCTGGACCGGACAGGACAACAAGCCCCTCGGTCGCTGGCTCAAGGCCGGCCTGGACCGGCTCCAACTTCGCACCTTGCCTCCCAACATCCGTCCGCTCGCCGACGGCTCGGTCGAGCTCACCTTGCGCCACATCGGCTCCTGCGCCGCCTCAGCCTCCGCTGTTCGCCACCGGCATGTTTACACCATTCACCCCGATGGCGTCATCGAGGTCGCCAACACCTTCGACGTTGACCGCCACCTCCCTTCGCCTCCGCGCCTCGGGGTGACGCTCACCCTGCCCTCCGGCTTTGAGCAACTCTCATGGTATGGACGCGGTCCGATCGAGAACTACCGCGACCGCAATCGCGGCTCGATGATCGACAGGCATGACTCATCGGTCACCGGCCAATATGTTCCCTACATCCTCCCCCAGGAGCACGGCAACCATACCGACGTCCGCTGGGTATCGCTTGCACACGCCAGGACGGCCGCTTTGCAGGTGACCGCGCGTGAACCGCTGGAGTTTTCCGCGAGCCATTTCACCGCGGCCGACCTGTTTTCCGCGGCGCACACGTTCGATCTCAAACCGCGGCCGGAGACGTATTTAAATTTGGACTATTTCCATTCAGGCCTCGGCACGGGCAGTTGCGGGCCCGCCACCCTGCCTCGCTACCAAGTGCCCGCCGGACGACACGTCTGGCACTATGTGCTCACTCTTTCGGGCCGGTCTTCCTGATCTTAAGGGGAAATCCGCATGGATTAACCGGTAAGTTTTTGGCCCTCAGAGCAACCGTTGGCAGTTGAGGATACTGGCCGAGCATTTGGCATAGGGGAATCGCCATGACCCCTGACGATCTCTCAAGCCCCTGCAGGCGCATCGTCTCTTCACGCCACTCCAAACTGCGCTTGGAAAACCCATTATCGTTCCGGGCCTTGGCCTCCACGGTGCGCTCCAGCTTTCTCCTTTTTGTCTGCGTCCTCGCTCCTCTTGGGATCGCGCAAGAGACCGCCGCGCCCGCTTTCACCGCCGGCTTCGAGTCCGCCGCCGACGCATGGTCTTTCATCGGCACCGCCGCAATTGAACCCGGCGACGCCTTCCAGGCCGACCGCGCGCTCGTGCTTCGAAAAACCGAATCCACGCTGCGTCACAAAGTCTCCGCCACCAGTCCTGCGTTTCCCGTCCGCCCTGGCTCCGTCGAGGTATCCTTCGCCGCCGCGAGCGATCTCACGTCGATGGACAACTCCTACAACGGCACCCTTTCGCTTGTCTTCCTCGACGCGTCCGGCCGCTCCCTCGGTGGCCACGAATTGGGCTCGGTGTTTCGAAAAACGCCGTGGAAAAAGTCCGTCGCGCTCGCCCCCGTCCCCGACCGCGCCGCCACCGCACGCCTCGTCGCCACGATCAACAAGGAAACCCTCGGAACCTTCTCCCTCGACGATCTCTCCGCCCGCATGGCCGGGAACGTCGCCGCCACCGATGGGCTGAACCGCATGATGTTCACCCTGGCGCAGGTCGGACACCTGATTCTCCCGACCGATCCGCGCACCGCCGAAATCGAGGTCTGGTCCGCCAGCGAGCTCCCCGACGCTTTGCGCGAGATCGCCTTCACCGTGCGCGACTACTGGGGCGCCGGGCAAAACGCGCCGCTACGCGCCACGCTCACGCCCGCCGGCAAAGTCCCCGGCAAGGACTTCCTGCGCTACACGACCACGGTGGACCTCGCCACGGTTCCGCTGCGCGTCGGCCGCTACTACGAGCTGCACGGCGAGATTGCCCGCCCCGGCCTCGAATCGTTTTCGAACTACACATCGTTCGCCATCCTGCCCCAGGCCGTCACCCACGCCTATTCGCCGTCCGAGATCCCTTTCACCAGCCGCACGTGGGACCAGCGTTTCAAGGAGAGCGCCACGCTCACTCACCGCCTCGGCATTCGCGTCAACAACGTCTGGGGCGCCATGAAGCCCGAGACGCGGAAAGAAACCGGCGAACAAATCGACCGCCTGGTCGCCCTCAACATGTCGGTCCTCACCGGCTCTCCGGCCAGCTACATCGAACAGCGAGCCAAGGACTGGGAAAAACTCCTCCATGACGACGGCGCCGAACTGCGCAACCGGGTCCGTGCGTTCATGACCGCGTTCGGACAACACAAACCGCTCTTCGTCGTCCTCGGCAACGAACCGCACAACAAACGCGAGGAAGTCAAAATCGATGTTACCGCCTATCGGATCATCTATCAGGAACTCAAGTCCATCGACCCATCCGTCTTCGTGATCGGCACCTCCGTCGGCCTCGAGGAGGACTACTTCAAGGCCGGCTTCGGCGAATGGTGCGACGCCTACAATTTCCACTCGTATGAAGACCCCGACAGTCTTCGCGAAATCATCCAGACCCGTTACCCGGCCATGTTTGCCAAATACGGTTTTCCCAAGCCGGTTTGGTCCACCGAGATCGGCATGAACAGCCAGGGAATGACGCGCCAGGCCGTCGCCGCGCTCCTCTACAAGAAGATCGCCAACTTCTTCGCCGCCGGCGGCGCCAATGTCTCCTGGTTCGGGCTCTTTTATCCCGACCCCGACGCCAAGATGCACAATTCCTTCGCCTCGGCTCATAACGTATTCGATTCCCGTTACAGTAAATACGCGCCCAAGCTCGACGCCGTTGCCTACTACAACGCCGTCAATGGCATCGCCCTCAAACGCTTCGTCGCCGAAAAAACCTACGCCGGCGGCCTGCGTCTCTTCCACTTCCGCGACCGTGACGACCGCTCGTTGATCATCGCCTACAAGGACCAGGGCCGTGCCGACGTCCGCCTGCCTCTCCCCGGCGCCCGCGCCGTCCGCCTCACGCGCATCGATGGCAGCGTCGACGACCTCGACGCCTCCGCCGGCGCCGTCTCCGTCACCCTCAACGAAGATCCGGTGCTCCTCTCTTTCGAGCAGGGTCCGCGCGAACTCCCCTCCGACCTCCTTCTGTCATCCATCCGCTTCACGTCCGTCCCCGCCACCCTCCAGCGCGATGGCCAAAACCTGATCGACGTTCTTCTCCCTGATAACGTCTCCGTCGACCGCGTCGATCTCCTCGCTCCTCCGTTCTGGTCCGTCATCCGCGTGGCCAGCGAAAAACTCGCCGGCAGCCCCAACACCGCGCGTTTCGCCCTCCAGGTCGCCCCCGAGAGCAAACTGCTCGCCGCCGACCTCGCGCTGGTCATCCGCGACGAGGGCGCCACCCCGTCCGGCCTGCTTTCCGCGCAAATCCCCGTCACCGCCCTCCTCGGTTTCGATGTCCTTCCGATCACCTACGGCGAGTCCGGCGGCCCGGGCGTGAAGCTCGTCGTGCACAACAACAGCAACACCCCGAAAACCCTCGCCTGGTCCGCCGTCCTCAACGGCCAGCAAACTATTCGTGCGCAGGGAAAATTCTCCTCCATCGGCGCCTCCTCCGCGCGCTTCGCCGGCCTGTCCGAGGGCACGCTCTCACTCGACGCCCGCGCCTCCGCCGAGGTGCGCGTGCCGCTCGCGCAAACCGACCCGGCTTCCGTTTACCACGTGAAGGCCACGTTGCGCGACGATGCCGGCCGCACGATCGTCCAGGAAAGACCCGTGGGTGGATTTGTCGCGGTGCTCAAAACCACGGCTCCTCTCAAAATCGACGGCCTTCTCGAGGAAACCGCCTGGGCCGCGTCACCCGTTCAGACGCTCGATCAAGCCGCCCAGTTCTCCAGCTTCAAACGCAGCGGGAAGCCGCCGCGCGCGTGGGGCGGCATTGATGATCTCTCCGCCCAAATCCGCTACGTTTGGGACGAAACGTTTCTTTACGTATCGGTGGTGGCAAAGGACGACATCGCCGGTCCCGCCACCCACGCCGACGCCGCGTTGTGGCGCATGGATGGACTTCAATTCCTCATCGACCCCGTGCGCACCGGCGCGCGCAAGCCTGGCAAATACGAATACTCGGTCGGACGCGGCGCGAAGGGTCCCCAGGCTTGGTGCACGCTCTCGGCCGATGCCACCAGCCCCGCGGGCCCCGCCACGGATATCCAGGTCGCCATCCACAACGACCGCAAAGACACCGGCAACGTCACCTACGAGGTCGCGATTCCGTGGTCGCGCCTCGCCCCGTTCACCCCTTCCGCGGGCGCCAACCTGGGCTTCACCCTCATCGTCAACGACGACGACGGACCTGGCCGCGATGCTTTCCTCACCTGGTTCGGCAACGCGCATACCAAGGACATCGACACCGTCGGCGACCTGGTCCTCCTGCCGTTACGCCACCCCGCCACCTTTTAAATTGTAACTAAATAATGAATACTAGAATCAAACATGAAGCGGACATAGTGATCGTGGGCGCGACCCCCGGAGGCATCGCCGCCGCGGTCTCCGCCGCCGAACGCGGCCGGTCCGTGCTGCTCCTGGAGCGCTCCGCCCACATCGGCGGTCTGCCCGCCAACGGACTCGGTGCCACCGACATCGCGACGCGCGGCGCCACCGGCGGCTTCTTCACCCATTTCACCGAGAGCATCAAGGCGCACTACGCCAAACACTATGGCGCGGACTCGCAACAGGTGCACGACTGCGACGGTGGCATCTTCTTCGAGGCATCCGTCGCCGAGAAGGTTCTTCTGGCCATTCTCGCCGCCCAGCCGCGCATCCGCGTGCTGCTCCACCGTCAGTTCGACGCAGAACCCGACAACGTGGAAAAGACCGGCGCCCGTCTCACCGGCATCGAGATCCTCGATCTAACCTCCGGTGAAACCGAGGCCGTGCGCGGACGCGTATTCATCGATGCCACCTACGAGGGCGACCTCGCCGATGCCGCCGGCGCACCCTGCCGTCTTGGTCGTGAGGACCAGCGCGAATTCAATGAGCCCATGGCCGGTCGCATCTACAAACCCTGGTGTGGTGAGATCGCCGCCGGCACCACCGGCCGCGGTGACAACGCCGTCCAGTCCTACAACTACCGCCTGCCGCTCACCATGGACCCGACGCGCCGGGTGCCGTTCGCCAGGCCTGCGTCGTATCGCCGTGAAGACTACATCTCGATCATCGACGACATCCGGCTCAACCGGAACACCGGCGCCGCCGGCACCATTCCCAACGAGCTCCACTGGGACGGCATCGGCCGTATCGTGAATATTGTCGAGCTGCCCAACAACAAGACCGACTCCAACAACCAGCACCGCGCCTTCGTCTCCACCGATCTTCCCGAGGAAAACTGGCCGTGGCCGTCCGCCGGCTGGGAATGGCGCGACCGCTACGCGCAACGCCTCCGCGATTACACACTCGGCCTGCTCTGGTTCTGCCAGAACGACCCCGAGCTGCCCGAGGATTTCCGCCAGCGCTGCGCCCCGTGGGGTCTCGCCGCCGACGAATATCAGGACAACGGCAACTTCCCCCGCCAGGTCTATGTTCGCGAAGGCCGCCGCATCGTCGGCGAACACATCTTCACCGCGCATGACGCCCTTCCGACCGTTCCCGGCGGACGCCCCCCCGTCCACGCGGACAGCATCACCGGGAGCCACTACGCCCTCGACTCGCACGCGACCCGGAAACGCGAAACCGGCCGCCTTCACCTCGAAGGGTTTTTCAGTCACAAGTCCGCGCCCTACACTGTCCCTTACCGCGTGATCACGCCGCTCGAGGTGGAGGGTTTGCTCGTTCCCGTAGCCGCCTCCGCGACCCACGTCGGTTTCTCCACCTTGCGCATGGAGCCCTGCTGGATGGCCCTCGGAGAAGCCGCCGGCGTCGCCGCCGCGATGTCCCTCGAAACCGGCACGCCCGTTCGCAAGATCCCCATCGGCGCCCTCCAGCGCGCGCTCCTCAAACGCGGTGCCGTGCTTCTCTACTTTAAGGATGTGCCCATCGGCCACCCCGCCGCCCCCGCCTTCCAGCTCCTCGGACTCCAGGGCGTCATCACCGGCTGGCACGCCCGCCCCGACGACTCCATCACCGCCGAAGAGGCCCGCGAATGGACCCGCATCCTCGGCATTCCCGGCATCGAACCACGGGTCGGCACCCAAACGCGTGCCGACTTCCTCGCCGAAGCATGGACCGCCTCGGCCGGCGCGAGACCGGTGCTGCTCGCCACCTGAACATCCCCATGAGTTTGGCCTTTGTTCAAGCGGGCCATCCCGCAGACCACCTGCACCGCGCACGCGCGGCTCTGGTTCCCGCCCTGCTGCTGGTGCTCGCCGCGCCGCCCGCCCGCGCGGTTGAAGAGCCGCACGCCTTGTTAACGACGATCACCGCCGTTTCCCCCGCCACACCCGTCGCCTTCGATCCGTCGAAAATTGGACAACGCGGCGTGGCGGTCCAGATCGCCGGCGAAACGCTCCGGCTCGCCACCCGCAGCGATCACGCTGAACCCGGAGTCACGCTGAGCGCGCCGGACGGACGCTGGGATTGGTCGAATTACGAATACGTCGAAGCCGACGTGAAGAACACCGGCTCCAACCGCGTGAAGGTGAGCCTTCGCGTGGCCAACGTGAACGCCGACGATACGCAAAACCATCACCTCGCCCGCCTCGCGCTCGAAGCCGGCCAGAGCGGCGTGCTCCGCGTCGAATTGATCCGCAACGGACCTCCCGAACTGAAGGGAAAGCTCTTCGGCATGCGCGGCTTCCCCAAAGGCACCGGACGCTCGGGCGCGACCATCGACGCCGCGCAGGTTGTCTCGCTCGAAGTGTTTGTGGCAAAACCGGCCGAAAATCATACGTTCGAAATCCGCGGTTTTCGCACCGGCGGGCGCCACGAACCGTCCGCGGTTCCGGCGAACCTCTTCCCCTTCATCGATACGTTCGGCCAATACATCCACGAAGACTGGCCTGGAAAAACCCACAGCCTCGATGAGCTTCGCCAGCGCGCCGCCACCGAGCCGCAAGACTGGCGCGCGCATCCCGGTCCCTCCGACTGGGATCAATGGGGCGGCTGGGCAGCCGGCCCCCGACTCGAGGCCACCGGCTTTTTCCGAACCGCCAAACACGAGGGCAAGTGGTGGCTCGTGACTCCCGGCGGACGTCTTTTCTGGTCGAGCGGCCCCTCGTGCGTGCGTCCCGGCGCCAACACGCCAATCGCCGATCGCGCGACATGGTTTCGCGACTTCCCCGGCGACCAGCCCGACCTCATGGAGTTCAGCGAGACGGTCACGCGTGTCGTTCACGGCCACTACAAAGGCCGGACGCCCTTCGCCGCCTACAATTTCCTAAACGCCAACCTGAAACGCAAATACGGCGACGACTGGCGCACCCGTTTCGACGAGATCTCCCACACACGCCTTCGTAGTTGGGGATTGAATACCATCGCGAACTGGAGCAACCCCGCGATCTACCTGCAGCGCAAAACGCCCTACACCGCCACGGTGGATTTTCGCAGCAAGCCGATCGAGGGCAGCAGCGGTTATTGGGGGCAGTTCAAAGATCCCTTCGATCCGGACTTCACCGCGCAATTACGCGCCGGACTCGCCGCGCACGCCGGCAAGGCCGCCGGGGATCCGTGGTGCATCGGGTTCTTCGTGGACAACGAAATCTCCTTCGGCAGCGACACCTCTCTGGCCGTCGCCGCCCTGCAATCGTCCTCCACCCAGGCCGCCAAGATTGCCTTCCTCGACGACCTGAAGATCCGCTACGGCTCCATCGGAAAACTTAACGCAGCCTGGGCCACTTCACACGCCGACTGGGCGGCCATGGCCGAACACCGCGACGCGCCCGATCAAAATAACCCGGCCGTCATCGCCGACTTGAAGGCGTTCTACCGCCGCATCTGCACGCGTTACTTCAAAACCGTGCGCGACGAACTCAAGGCCGCCGCGCCGCATCAACTGTATCTCGGCTGCCGTCTCGCGTTGTTCAACGAGGTCTGCGCCACCGAGGCCGCCGCTTATTGCGACGTCGTCAGCTACAACCGCTATACGCGCGGCGCGGCCGACATGAAGCCGTCCGGCGGCGCCGACGCGCCGCTCATCATCGGCGAGTTTCATTTCGGTGCGCTGGATCGCGGCATGTTTCATCCCGGCCTGGTGGCGACACGCAATCAAGCCGAGCGTGCCGCCGCCTACACGGCGTTCGTTCGGGAGGCGCTGGAGAACCCCTACCTCGTCGGCGCCCACTGGTTTCAATTCCAAGACCAGCCGGTGACCGGACGTTCGCTCGACGAAGAAAATTTTCAGGTCGGCCTGGTCGACGGCTGCGACACACCCTACCCCGAGCTCATCGCCGCCACGCGTGCACTTGGCGACCGCCTCTACTCGATCCGCCGCGCCTCCCCGTAGGGGCGTGGCTCGTCCACGCCCGTCCGCGTCCCCGCCTCACGCCCGCCACTCATGCCGGCGCCTTCGTGATGAACCGCCCGCGATACTCTCGCGGCGCCTCGCCCGTATGGCGCTTGAACCACACGGAAAAATGCGAGAGCTGCGTGAACCCCAACCCCGAGGCGATCTCCTTCACGCTGACGCCCTCCTGCTCCAGCGCGCGCCGTGCCCGTTCCACCCGCCGTTGCTCCCAATAAGCGTGGAGCGTCATGCCACACGCGACCATGCTGATGCGATTCAGCTTCTTGATGCCAAGGCCGCTTGCCGCCTCCATTTCCTCGATCGGGTAGTGTTTGTTGAGATGCTGCCGGTCGATCACGAACATCGCCTGCGCGAGTCGCGCGTCCACGCCGGCCGGAATACTCAGCGACCAGCCGGGTTGTTTCATCACCACACCCGCCAGCCGCCCCAACCAAAGGCACAGATGCGCCTGCTGTTGCATGTAGGATTGGTAATCCACGCGATTCACCCACAGGAACGAATAGCTTCGATCAAAGCCCCCCCACTTCACCGTGCCGATGTCCTTGACCATCTCCATCGCGATCGACTCCAGCTCAGGATACCCGGCGGCGTCGAACAGGCATACCGGCGAGTTGCTGGAAAACAAAGGCGTGCCTTCCGGCCAGTCGTGCCGGATGCGCACGGACAGGAGCGAGATGTCAGGGGACAACTCCTGATAAATCTTCTTCGCGTTGCAAATCAGCCACTGCCCGGCGTGCACGGTCGTTTCGCGTCCATCGGCCACCAGTCTCGCCGACCCCGTGTGGAGCAACCAGGCGCTCAATTCGTTGTGCCTCACAAAGGTTCCGTCCGCGCTGCCCTTTGGCATCGGTCCGTTCCTCACGTAAACCAATTGCGAACGCAGTCCGTTCCAGTCGTGGAGACTGCACTTCAGAGGTTGATCATCGATGGGCACGGCGGGAAAATTTCCTGTATAGAGCGAAAACGGAAAGACAGGACTTAAGTCAATTTATCCGGAAGCTTCCCCGTTTCAGCGAGGTCAACGCCAACCGCCCGCAGCTGGATTTAAAGGTAAGTTTTTTCAAAAACCCGCAAACCTTTCCGTTTGCTGAAACCCGGTGCCCGCATGCTTATGGGTAACATACCTTAACCCCATTCCTTATGATCCACCCCGCCAAGCCTGCCCGTTTGTCCTCCCTCATCGCCGCCGCCTCGCTGCTGCCCGCGATCGTTTCCGCCGCCGACTATTCTTGGAACACCAGCACCCCCAACTCCGCTTGGAGTTCGGCTGGCAACTGGACCCCCGGCGGAGGCCCCCCCGGCAGCAGCGATAATGTGATCTCACCTACCCTCTTCGGCACGGTCGGATTGAATACCACCTCGATTACGGTCAACAATTTCAGCGTCAATACTTCTACAGCTTGGTCGTTGGTTGGCTTAAGCGGAGCAAGCAGCACCACCAATTTCTCCATTGGCGGCACCTTGGATAAGGCCGGCAGCGGCACTTTAACCATCCGCAACAGCGGCAGCGGCTTGGTCAATTTTTCCGTAAATGCCGTGAATGTTTCGGCCGGCACACTTGCCTTAGGCACCGGCGGCGCCCTGACAGGATTCACTGCTGGCTCACTGACCATGTCCGGGGGAACCACCAATTTCCTCATCGGCTCGTCGTCAGGCACCGCCACGGTCACCGGTGCGGTCGATCTTGGCGGCACCAGCACGGTCAACGTCCGGGGCGCTACCGCGGCCGGCACCAGCGGCATGTTGAGCGTGGGCTCTCTGGTATCGTCAAGCAGCACGTCGATCGTTCAGGTAAATCCTAACTCCTCCAACCCGGCAACGGGCACGCTTGAGCTGAAAAATGCCTCCGGCAGTGCGACCTTTGCAGGCGTGGTTAGAAACGGCGGCACGACAACAAACGTGATGAACGTCACCAAGAATGGTGCCGGCACACAGATTTTCACCGGGGTGAACCTCTACAGCGGCGCCACCACCGTCAATGACGGCATGCTGCTTATCAACAACGCCACGGGCTCGGGCACCGGCACCAGCGTCGTCACGGTGAACGATGGCGGCACTTTTGGCGGCACCGGTGCCGCCACCGGAGCCATCACCGTCGCCGACGGTGGCGTGCTGCTTGGCGGCGGAGGCGCCGCAACCGACGATCTCTCGCTATCCGGCAATGTCACCTTCAGCAGCGGCTCGATCCTCGAACTCGCCCTGGGAGCATCCGGCGCCCACTCCTCGCTCACCCGCACCGGCGGCGTGTGGGTGTTCGACGCGAACCAATCGTTTAACTTTCTGGATCTCGGCGCCACCACTGGCCTCTACAACAATATCGTGAGCGGCCTCACCGGGACCGAAACCGGCCTCACTTCGATCAGCAGCTCTTGGGTCATCGTCAACAACGGCTGGACGGGCACCTTCGTTTACGACGGAGCCGGTGGTATCGATCTCACTCTCACCTCGCTCGCGTCGATCCCCGAGCCCACCACCTACGCAGCGATCCTCGGCGCCGGTATTTTGGCCGTCGTCGGCTTCCGTCGCCGCCGCTAATCTCCTTCACTCCCTTCGTTCACAAGGAGCGCGTTCCTAACGCGCCCTTCATTCCAGAAGGTGGCTTGGTGCCATCTTGGCATCCAGTCGTCCTCACGCAGACAGATCGGTTGTATCCTCGAACCTGCCCGACCTGCAGGCCGGCATTGCCCGAACCGCCCCTTCCCCATGATCGCTGTATCCTTCCTTGCTTTCACCCTGAAAAGAGCGGTCTTTCGCCATGGGTGCGCCGCATTCTCGATGCTCGCCGCCCCGGTGATTCACGCCCAGATGAATCCCGGCGAAACCGTGGCCGACGCCGCCGTGCCGAAAAATCCGGCCATGCATGCGCCCGTCGACGTCCCGGGTCTTCCTCGCGTGCTTCTCATCGGCGACTCCATCTCGATTGCGTATACCCTCCCCGTCCGCGAACTGCTCGCCGGCAAAGCCAACGTCCATCGCATTCCCGTGAACGGCACTCATAGCAAGACGGGCCGCTCCGCCCTCACCCGCTGGCTCGGCGACAGCAAATGGGACGTCGTTCACTTCAACTTCGGCCTGCATGATGCCAAGCTTGTGGCCTCCACCGGCCAGCCCGCCGTCAGTCGCGAAGCCTACGTGGACAACCTGAAGACCATCGCGCAACAACTCAAAGCCACCGGCGCCAAGGTCATTTTCGCCACCACCACGCCCATTCCTCAAGCGTTGATGGCTCCCACCCTCATGCCCGGCCCCCTGCCCGCCAAGGCACGCCTGTTCGACAATATCCCCGAGCGCAATGCCCTCGCCGCGCAAGCGCTCAAGGAAGCGGACATCACCATCGTCGATCTTTATTCCGTCATCCTTCCCTCCCAGGAAAAACTCCAGCGGAAGAACGATGTTCATTTCACACCCGAGGGATCCCAGGTCCTCGCGCAGGCCGTTGCCGACGGCATCCTCGCACAGCTTCCATCCAAACCCTGAGACGCCGCACCGCCGCCTTTCCGTCCGCCCCTTTCTACCCCGCCCCGTTCAGCCGAGCCCCGTGACTCGTCCATCCTCATCCAACCTTGGTCGTTGGTCATTCGTCATTCCGAGCCGCCGGCGCGGCGGCTTCGCCTTGCTCATCACGATCACGCTCCTCGCATTCCTCGTGCTGCTGCTGGTGTCGCTGGCGGCCCTGACGCGCGTCGAAACCCAGGTGGCAAGCAACAACCAGGAACTCGCCCAAGCCCGCCAGAACGCGCTCATGGCGCTCAACATCGCCCTCGGCCAGTTGCAACAGACCGCCGGCCCCGATCAGCGCACCACCGCCCCTTCCGTCTTCGGCGAAACCATCACCGCCGTCACCGCGCGTGACGTCGCCTCCAACGGCCTCGTCACCCCGGTCAACGGGGCCCGCTACTGGACCGGCGTCTGGGGTAACAAAGCCTCCCCCGAGTCGATCTTCACCAGCGCCCCGGCCCCCGTGCTGCTGCGCTGGCTCGTCAGCGGAAACGAAAACACCACCGCCCCCACGATCACCGCCGCCGGACAAATCGCCACGCCCGCCGCCGCGGCGACCATGACGTTTAATCCCGCGCAACCGATCACCCAGCAGGACGGCTCCGCGCTCACCGCCACCACCGGCGCGACGTCCGGACTCACCATCAACGCCAGGCCCGCCGCCCTCCTCCTCGGCGCCAAGACCGCCGGCACCAACGTCAATGCCTACGTCGCCGCGCCCTTGGTCGAGATCACCTCCACCCAGGTCGCCGGCCTCTCCGGCACCAGCCGCATTGGACGCTACGCCTGGTGGGTCGGCGATGAAGGAGTGAAAACCAAGTTCAACCTCCCTGATCCGTTCATCACCGCCAACACCCCCGACTCCGCCGCCACCGCCACCAGCCGCGACAGCCGCTATCGCCTGCTCGCCGCGCAGCGCAACGGCATCGAACGCCTCGCCGCCTTCAACAACGCCAACTATCCGCTCGCCGCCACCGCTCCGACCGACCCGCTCTACACCGGCGTCCGCAACACCCTTACTCCCTCCGCGATCCGCATCGCATCCCCGGGCGCCAGCGCCGCGCTCCTCCCCAACCACGTTCACGATCTCACGACGTATTCCCGCGGCGTGCTCGCCAACTCTCAGTTCGGCGGACTCCGCCGCGACCTCACGTTCCACCTCGATCCCCGCTCCGGCGACACCTTCCTGGACGGACGCAACATCCTCCCCGACGGCCCCACCCCGGTCTCCAGTCCCTCCGCGTATCCGGGATCAAAATACAATGCGCATCCCTCCCTGTTCTCCGAAACCACCGCCAACGGCGGCCTCGGCTTCACCACCCTCAACGTCAGCCCGCGCCTCGGCCCCAAGTGGGACCAGCTCAAGTCCTACTACAAGATCGCCTACGACCAGCTGACCTACCCCACTCCCGGAACCCTCGAAGTCCAACCCGCCGTGGACCTCGACACCAATCCCGCCAAGGCCACCGTCCAGGCCGGCATCTCTCCGGTGATCCTGGAAACGCGCTTCATGTTCGCCCTCAATGCCGGCCCATCGATCGACACCACCCTGATTCTCATCCTCGGCAATCCCTACTCGCGTCCGCTCACGGCCAAAGACGGCCTGAACTTCCGTGCCGTCCTGCATCGCAACAACTACACCAACACCCGTCAGGACAGCCGCGAATGGGGCATCATCTGCAACTACATCGGCCCGGTCCTCCCTGGTTTCGAAGGCCAGGACGCCTCCACTTCAAACACCGAGAATCATCACCTCATCACCAGCGCCTTCACCCGTTATATCGCGGGCGACTCCAATCCCAATGCCACGATGCAGCAACACCCGCTGCACCATGTGGGTAATCCAAACCGGATCTACCACCCTCACTACTACCCTATCCTCAAATTCGCGCCCAATCCTCCCGGCGACGGTCTGCAGGATCCCGACCCCAATGACCCGGGCGTGCTCGAGAACGTGTTTTTCCAAATTCCGCCCGGCCTGCTCAACATCGCCCCGGGCGAGGCCAGGGCCTATAAACTCGACATCGGAACCAGCCTGCCGAACGAAACCGTCGATGGCGTGCCGTTCCGGGTGGTCGCATTGCAGGAGATGACCGACACCTTCTCTCTCGATTATTTTAACCACCCTTGCTCGTCCCGCTATCTCAACAGCGCCTCCGCTTACTCACCCGGTGGCGCGATGGAGCCCGGCAGCGAGTTTCGCATGGGCCTGACCATGGCTGCCGCTGGCGGCATGGACTTCATCCTTTCGATCCCACGCAAGCCACTCTCCGTCCTGCAAAGCGTCGGTCCCTACGACATGCCGGGCACCCCCACTCAAAACAGCGGCGTCCCCAAAAACGAGTTTACGAACAATGTCTTCAGTGCACCCCGCACGGTCGTGGGCGCCGGGCGAAGCTACCGCCTCTTCCGGGCGCCCACCTCCAGCCAATCAGTCATGGCTCCCCATGGAGAGACATCGCTTCTCGGGAGTATTCAGATGACCAAACTTTTCGATCTCCCCGCCGGATCGGCGGCCCGCACGCTGGTTTGGGGATCCGTGGGCTCGCTCGATAGCACTACCTTCGTTAACAACCTCGACCCCTCGACAGCTACTCAGTCCGCCTGGGGTCCGGGAGATGTCAGCCGGGTGACCCGCACCACCAATGGGAAGTTTCTGTTGAACGATGCACCCGCCGCCGCGCTCGCCGACGATATCCCCTTCCTCTCCCTCGCGCACTTGCAACATCTCGATCTCACCGCCGACGACGAGGCCCTCGGCACCGCCACCCAGCCTGCCTACGCGGTCGGCAACTCGCGCTACAACCGGCTCGTGCCTCGCTCCGCCAGCCGCACCGGTCCGCAGGCCAACAATCGCAGCCTCTACTGGAGCAACCAGAGCAACACATCCGCCACCGCACTCGGGGATAGCCCGCACTGGTATTCCGGCTTGGTGCCCGACCTGCCCAAGCAGACCCCGATCCGACGCTACGATATTTCCTACCTGCTCAATACCGCGCTCTGGGACGACGTGTTCTTCTCCACGGTTCGGCCCTCCGCTGGCAGCGACGCCACCGCCTCCCCGCTCCCTGCCAACCGCCGGCTCGAGTTCGCCACCGACGAAGCCCCCACTCTCGGCCAGTTGCGCGGCGCCGATGTCTCCGCCGCCATCCCTCAACCCGCCTCGCTCGCACCCGGGGAATCCGGCCGCGTTCCCGCCGCCCAGATTCTCATCAACGGCGCCTTCAACGTAAACTCCACCTCTACACAGGCGTGGATCGCCCTGCTTTCGGGCCTGCGCGGACTGGCACTGAACAGCGCGTCCGCCGTCGCAGATCGCACGCCGGTCGCCCGTTCCATCCGGCAGACCGGCGGAGTCATCAACGACACTGCGAACTATACGGCCAACGATGCATCCATTTTCACCGGCTTCCGCTCCCTCACCGACACCCAGATCGCCACGCTTGCCGGCGAAATCGTCAAACAGGTCAAGGCCCGCGGCCCCTTCCTTTCGCTTTCCCAATTCATCAACCGCAACCTCACCCCCGCCGCCGCACCCGCCGACCCCGTGGCCGACACCGGCCTGGCCGGCGCACTGCAACAGGCCATCGACCGCGCCGGGTTGAACGCCTTCATCAACAACGGTTCGGACATTCCTCCCGATTCGGGAATCAATGTCCTCAACAGCTACCCCGACAATGCCTTCATGCCCACCAACAACACCGCCCCCAACAATGTCTCCGGCATCGGAAGCTACATGGGCGCCCCCGGCTGGCTGAACCAGGGCGACCTCCTCCAAAGTCTCGCCCCCATCCTTTCGTCCCGGTCCGACACCTTCGTGATCCGCACCTACGGCGAGGTCCTCGATTCCGTCAACTCCCCCGCTTCCGGAACTCCCGTCGTCAAAGGTCGCGCCTGGTGCGAGGCCGTCGTCCAGCGACTGCCCGACTACGTGGACTCCACCGAACGCCCCACGCTCCACCCGTCGCTCGCCAACACCCAGAACCAAAACTTCGGCCGCCGTTTCCGCATCGTCTCCTTCCGCTGGCTTTCCCCCGATGATATCTAAGCCCTTCCATTTCTGGCTCTGCCTGCTGCTCCTCGCCCTTCCCGCGCACGCGCAAAATCCCGCGCCCCCCAAGGAGCAGCCGTTCGAATTCAGGATGACCGCGTGGAATATCGACCTGCCCGGTTTGTTCTACGAGGAAGCTGGCAAAAAACTCCCGACCCCCGTGGTCGAGCGCGTCCTCACCCAGCCTTTCATCACCACCAACGCCTCCGGAAAACTCGTCCTCTATACGCAGACCGTGGTTGATGGTGCGCCCGTCACAAGCCCCTTCGTCGAGGTCACCCTCGTTCCGCCTCCAAGCAGGAACATCGTCCTTCTCTGGCACGAAAAATCCGGTCGCTACGGTCACGCCGTCTTGGCCGACGATCCACAAACTCCTCCCCCCGGACACCTCCGCTTTGTCAATCTCACCGCTCGGACTCTAGCCCTTCAATGTAACGGTCAGCCAAACTTCACCCTTGATCCCTCTGCCGACAAAGTCGTTCCACCCACCCGCCACGGCGTCGGTGTCGGCGTGAAAGTCGCCCGTCAGCGAAAAAAATCGGGCCCGGAGTCTTGGGAACTCGCCCTCATGACCGGCATCCCCATCGCCGCCAACGAACGCGTCACCGCCTTCATCGCCGACCCTGATCGCCTCTCCCTTTCCGCCGGCCAAAAGTCCCTCCTGGACCAGCTCGAAAAGGAAGAGCTCACCCTCTTCTTCATCCGCGACACCGTCTCCAAATAATTTCCCCCGGCTCCCTCTTTTCCCTTATGTCCGACACCCAACTTCCCGACGCCTCCGAACCCACCGTCGCCGAACTCGACGATCTCCAGGCCGTCGAATTCGCCAAGAACGCCTACCTCGCGATCCAACAGGAACTCTCCAAGGTCATCGTCGGCCAGACCGACGTCGTCCAGGAGATCCTCATCGCGATCTTCACGCGCTCCCACGCCCTCCTCGTCGGCGTTCCCGGCCTCGCGAAAACCCTCCTCATTTCGACCATCGCCGACACCCTCCAGATGTCGTTCAAGCGCATCCAGTTCACGCCCGACTTGATGCCCTCCGACATCACTGGAACCGAGGTCATCTACCAGGACCCGCACAGCGGCGCCAAGGAGTTCAAATTCCTCCCCGGCCCCCTCTTCGCCAACATCGTCCTCGCCGACGAAATCAACCGCACCCCGCCCAAAACGCAGGCCGCCATGCTCGAGGCCATGCAGGAGCGCCGCGTCACCGTCGGCGGCACCACGCGCCCGCTGCCCAAACCGTTCTTCGTCCTCGCCACCCAAAATCCCCTCGAACAGGAAGGCACCTATCCGCTCCCCGAGGCGCAGCTGGATAGATTTATGTTCCTCATCAACGTGGACTACCCGTCCTTCGAGGAGGAACTGCTCATCATGAAGCGCGGCACCGGCATGGTCGTCGAACAACCGCAGCCCGTCCTCAACGCCGACCACATCATCGCAATCCAGGAGACGGTCAAAAAAATGCCCGTCGCCGACCACGTCTACCGCTACGCCGAGCGCCTCGTCCGCGCCACGCGTCCAAAGACCCCCGAGGCCCACGAGGTCGCCAAGAAATTCCTCTCCGTCGGCGCCGGTCCGCGAGCCAGCCTCGGCCTCATCATGGCTGCCAAGGCCCACGCCCTCGTCAACGGACAAACCTACGTCGGCGCCCACAACATCGCCGCCATCGCCAAGTCCATCCTGCGCCACCGCATCGCCGCCAACTTCACCGCCCAAAGCGAAGGCATCACCACCGACAACGTCGTCGAACAGATCGTCGCCTCCATTCCTCCCGACGAACCCGTCGCCTGAGCCCTCCAAGAAAACGCGGCGCCCGCCGCGTTTTCTTAAACTCCTTCCTTCTCTTCATCTGCGGCGCGCGCCGGGCGCGCCGCTCATCCATGCCCGCCCCCTCCCGCACCTCGCTCCTCGATCCCGACGCCGTCTCCCGCGGCGAGGCGCTCGGCCTGCTCGCGCGCACCGTCGTCGAGGGCTACCGCGTCGGCGAACACCGCTCCCCCTTCAAGGGCTTCGCCATCGAGTTCGCCCAGCACCGCGAATACACCACCGGCGACGACCTCCGCCACCTTGACTGGAAGATCCTCGGCCGCACCGACCGCTACTACATCAAGCAATACGAGCAGGACACCAACTTCGTCGCCCACCTCCTCCTCGACGGCAGCGAGTCGATGAACTACGGCTCCGGCCCCGTATCCAAGCTCCACTACGCCAAGGCCCTCGCCGCCTGCCTCGCCCACCTCGTCCTCGTCCAGCGCGACGCCGTCGCCCTCAATCTCTTCGACACCGACGTCCGCGAACGCCTCTCCCGCACCGACAACCCCGGCCGCATCCATCACATCATGGATCGCCTCGCCGCCTTTCAAGCGACGCAACGCACCGGCCTCGGCGTCGCCCTCGCCGATCTCGCCCGCCAGCTCAAGGCCCGTGGCATCGTCATCCTCATCAGCGATCTCCTCGCTGAAAACGACGACGCCCTCGCCACCGGGCTCCGTCAGCTCCGTTTCGGCGGCAGCGAGGTCATCGTCTTCCACGTGCTCGACCCGCATGAAATCGATTTCCCCTTCACCGGCACCGTGGAATTCGAGGGACTCGAAGGCGCCCCGCTCATCAAGACCCAGCCCGCCGCCATCCGCAAAAGCTACCTCGATGCCTTCAACGCCTGGCAAAAATCCGTCCGCACCGCCTGCGATCGCAACGGCTGCCACTACGTCCTCGCCAACACCGGCCACTCCCTCGCCGAAACTCTGAGCGGCTATCTCGCGTTCCGCCAAAAGAACAGCGCCTGACGCGATGACTTTCCTCTCCCCCCTCTTTCTCGCGGCTCTCGGCGCGGTGGCTCTCCCCGTCGCCATCCACCTGCTCAACAAGTCCAAGGTCCTCCGCATCCGCTGGGCCGCCTCGCGCTTCCTTGACGCCGCCCTCCAGCGCAACCGGCGCCAGCTCCAGTTCGAGGACCTCCTCCTCCTGCTTCTTCGCTGCCTGTTCGTCGCCTTGCTCGCCCTCGCCTTTGCCCGCCCCGCCTGGCTCGCCGGCGGACTGAACGTCGGCTCCGGCGGCGCCTCCACCGCCGTCCTCGTCATCGATCACACCGCGAGCATGGGCCAGGCCGTCGGACCCGAAACGCGCTTCGCCCAGGCCGCCGACGCCGCCGACACGATTCTCTCGCAACTCCCCGCCGGCTCGAGCGTCGCCCTCCTCTTCGCCTCCGATCAGGTCGTCCGCGCCATCGCCCAACCCACCACCGATTTCTCCGTCGTCCGCCGCACCCTTGAAGGCGCCGTCCCGTCCGCCCGCGGCGGCGATCTCTTCACCGGCATCAAAGACGCCGCCGACCTCCTGCGCCCGCTCGCCGGCCGCCGCGACATTTTTGTCCTCACCGACAGCCAGGCCGCCGCGTGGGCCCAGCAGGAAAAAATCGCCGCCCTCCGCAACGAGCTCGGCTCGTCCATCTCCCTCAACATCCTCCCGCTCGCCGGCGAGCCCGAGACCAACCTCGCCGTTACGCGCCTCGATCTCGGCGCCAGCATCCCCGCCGCCAACCAGCCCGTCCGGTGCGCCATCGAGATCAAAAACTTCTCCCCGTCTCCCGCGACCAACGTCCGCGTCACCCTCGCCGTCAACGCCGGTGAACCCATCGACGAAGCCCTCATCCCGCGCATCGAGCCCAACGGCACCGCCACCGTCGAGCTCTTCGCCAGCTTCCGCGATCCCGGCTACCACACCGTCACCGCCTCCCTCCCCGCCGATGCGCTCGTCGCCGACAACCAGCGCGCCCTCGCCGTTTCCGTCGTCAAACAACTCAACGCCCTCGTCGTCGAAAACGCCTCCCGCGCCGATGGTTTTTTCCTGACCAACGCGCTCGCCCCCGTCGCCGCTGTCGAGCTTCCGCGTTTCTATCTGCGGTCCACGCCCGGCTCCGCCGCCGCCCTCACCCCGCCCAACCTGGAGAACACCGATCTCGTCGTCCTCACCGACGCCGCCTCGCTGCCCGCCTCCGCCACCGCCGCGCTCCTCGCCTACGTCCGCGCGGGCGGCGCGCTCTTCGTCTTCCCGGGTCAATCCACCGATGTCAGTTTTTTCAACGAGGATCCCGACTTCGCCGCCCTCCTGCCCGCGCGTCTCGGTCCCATCGAAAACACCGCCGATACCCGCGGCCTCCCGCTCGCCTCGCGTGATCACACCCACCCGGTCGCCACGCTCTGGAACGATCCTGAATCCGGCGATCTCGGCGCCATCCGTCTCAACCGCTTTCTTCCCCTTACTCCGCGCGACAGCATCGGCGACTCCGTGAGCGTGCTCCTCCGTCTCGCCGACGGTCGCCCCGTCGCCCTCACCCGCGAGGTCGGCAGCGGACGCGTCGCCCTCTTCGCCACCGCCGCCAACACCGACTGGAGCAACCTCCCCGTCAGCCCCTCCTTTATCCCGTTGCTCCATCGTCTCGTCGCCTGGAGCACCCAACGCGCCGAACCCGGCCTCGTCATCGCCCCTGGCCAGCCGTTCATCCGCACCTTCCCCACCGATCTCGCCGGACGCGACTTCAGCATCCTCCGCACCGGCGACCCGCAAGGCCGCCGCGTCGCCGGAAAAATCGAATCCGCCGACACCGTCGCCCGTATTCGCTTCGACGATACCGCGAGTCCCGGCGGCTACGCGCTCTTCGCCGGCGACGAACCGCGCCCCCTCATCACGTTCGCCGTGCAGGTGGACGTTCGCGAATCCGACCTCACGCCCGTCTCCCCCGAAACCACCTCCACGTCGCCGGACCTCAAAACCCAAATCTCCGATCTCAAATCGGCCGCCTCCGCCGCCATCGCCGCCCCCCGCGAAATCTGGCCCTGGGTGATCGCCGCCGCCCTCCTGCTCGCGCTCGTCGAGACCGCCCTCGCCCACCGCTTCAGCCAGGCGAAATAACCCGCGATGTCCGCCTCCCTGCTCCAATTTTTCCTCCCCGGCACCGTCACCGACGAAGGCTTCGACAACGCCTCCTTCACGTGGACCGGCCTCGATCCCGGCTGGGCGCTCCTCGTCTGGATCGCGCTGCTCGTGCTCATCCTCTGGAGCTACCGCCGCTACGCCTCGCGCCTCACCCGCACGCGCCGCGGCACGCTCGCCGCGCTTCGCATCGTTATTGTCGGCGTCCTCCTCGCCATGCTCGCCGGTCCCGTCCTCAACCTCGAAATCCGAGACCGCACGCGTCGCACCCTCGCCATCCTCATCGACACGTCGCAAAGCATGTTGCTCGCCGACGGTCGCACCGAGCCTGATGACCTCAAGCGAGCCGCCATCGCCACCGGTAAATCCGCCTCCAGCCCCGACCTCGCCCGCCTCTCCCGCGCCGATCTCCTCACCCAACTCGCCGCCAACGGTTCCCTCGACCTCTGGCCCACCCTTCAGGCCAAAAGCGATCTTGAGGTCTTCACCTTCGGAAAATCCGTCGAAGCCCGCGGCCCGCTCTTCGCCCCCGGCCAGTCGGCCGACACCGAAGCCGCCTCCGCCTTCTTCAAAGATCTCCGCTACGAGCAAAACCTCACCGCCGCCGGCGACGCTCTCTACGAGATTCTCAATCGCAAACGCGGCCAGTCTCTCGCCGGCATCGTCGTCATCACCGACGGCGCCAGCAACACCGGCGCCGTCCCCGTGGACGCCGCCCGCCTCGCCAAACAGGACGGCGTCCCGCTCTACCTCTACGGCGTCGGCATCACCCGTCCCCGCGATCTCGCCGTCATTGAGGTCAACGGTCCGCAGCTTTCCCTCCTCAAGGACCGGTCCGTATTCAACACACGCATACAGGCCACCGGCCTCGCCGGCCGCTCCGCCCGCTTAACCCTCTTCGCCAACGACCAAAAGGTCGCCGAGGCCACCGTCCCCATCGCCCGCGACGGCGAGGAAACCGTCGCGCTCGACTTCGTCCCCGAGACCGTCGGCGAGGTCGCCCTCAAGGTGGTCGTTGATCCACTCGACGGCGAATCCGTCTCCGAGAACAACACCGGGTCCGCCAACACCCGCGTCGTGGACCAAAAAATACGCGTCCTCTACGTCGAGGGCGCCCCGCGCTGGGACTACCGTTACTTGCTCGCCCTCCTGCAACGCGACCGGCGCATTGAGCTTCAGGTCGTCGTCACCTCGGGCGATCCGGGACTGTCCAGCCTGCCCAAATCGGTCTTCCTCGACGCGGTTCCCGAGGACCGCAACCGCCTCCTCAGCTTCGACGCCATTCTCATCGGCGACGTCAACCCCGAGCTCATCGGCAACACCCGCATGGCCCTCTTCGCCGAGTGGGTGGAGCAAAAAGGCGGCGGCCTCGCCTTTCTCGCCGGCCCCGATTTCACGCCCTCCGCCTTTGCGCGCACTCCTCTCGAACCGCTCCTGCCGGTCGAGCTCGCCGGCTCCGCCACCGCCACGCCGCACTACGCCGAGCCCGTCCCGCTCAAGCTCACGCCCGCCGGCGAACGTTCACCCATCCTCCAAATCGCCGACGATCCGAAAGCAAACAACGAACTCTGGTCCGCCTTCCCGGGCGTCACGTGGACCGCCCGCGTGGGCCGCGTCCGTCCCGCCGCCCAAGCGTTGCTTGTCGATCCCAATCCCGAACGTGCCACCCGCTCCGGCCCGTTGCCGGTCCTCGCGCTTCAGCCTTACGGTCTCGGTCAAGTCGCCTACCTCGGCACCGATCAAACCTACCGCTGGCGCTCCAAGGCTGCGGAGCGCCACCACACGCGCATCTGGGGGCAGTTGATCCAGGCCCTCACCGCCGGACGCCAGCACGACGGCTCCGAGTTCGTCCAGGTCAAAACCGACCGCGCCCGCTACGCCGTCGGCGATCGCGTCGTCATCACCGCGCGCGCCGCCGACACCAACCTCATCCCGCTCACCGACGCCACGCTGCCGGGCACATTGTCCATCCAGTCCGCCTCCGCCGCCGCTCCCCAACTCAGCGAACTCCGCCTCGCCGCCCAAGCCGGTCGCCCCGGCGAATACCGCGGCGAATTCGTCGCCCGCCTCGCCGGCAACTACACGTTCACCGCCGTCCGCGATCCCGCCGCCCTCGCCAAATTCGAGGTCCTCGAACCGCGCGTCGAACTCTCCGCCACCGCCATGAACGAACCGCTCCTCCGTGCCATGGCCGACGCGTCCGGCGGCCGTTTCCTCCGCGAAGAAGACCTTGCCGGCCTCCCCGCTCTCGTCGCCTCCGGCACCGCCGACGTTCCCACCTTCAGGCCCGTCAACCTTGCGCTTTCTCCGTGGCTCCTCGGCCTGCTCATCGTGCTGGCCAGCGCCGAGTGGTGGGTCCGCCGCCGTTCCGAACTCAAGTGACCGCCATGGCTTCCCTTCGCAAAGTCGCCCGCCCGCCTTCCCCCTACGCCGACCCGTCGTCGCCGCCGTCCTTCGCGTTGCCCGCGCCGTTGCGTCATCGGTTGCAGGGTCTGCGAGCACGCCACCTGGGCGTGCTGTGGACGGAGGGCACGTCCGTCATCGTGTGCGCAGTCCTCGCGTTCGCCTCGCTGCAAATGCTCGCCGACTGGTTGCTCGATCTGCCGCGCGCCGTCCGCGCCATTCTCCTCACCGCCGATCTCGGTGTCATCGGCTGGCTCACCTATCGCGGACTCGTCCTTCCTTGGTGTCAGCGCCTCACCACCGCCACCGCCGCCCTCCGCGCCGAAAAGGCTATCCCAACCTTGCGCGGTTGTCTCATCTCCGCGGTTCAGTTCGCCCACGCCAAACCCGACGACGCACCACTTTCCACCGTCCTCGTCGCCGATGTCGTCGCCTGCGCCTCCGCCGCCGCGTCGCAACTCATCCCGTCGCGCATCATCCCCGGCAAACGCGCGCTCAAGCTCGCCGCCGCCGCCTTCGCCTTCACCGCCCTGGTCGTCGCCGCCCTCGTCTGGCAATCCGACCGCTCCGGAGCCTTGCTCCGCCGTCTCGTCCTTTCCGCCGAACCGCTTCCCACCCTCACCCAGGTCGTCGCCGTCACCGAGAACTTGCGCCCCACCATCGGTTCCGACGTCGAACTCGTCGCCAAGGCCTCCGGTCGTCTCCCCCGCTCCGGCTGGGTTCACCTCGTCCACCAGGGCGGAAAAAAAGAATCCCTGCCCCTCTCCCCCGACGCCGACGATCCGTCCGTATTCAAACTTAAAATACTCAACGTCCGCCGCAGCCTCGACTACCGTTTCGTCCTTGGCGACGGACGCGGCCCCAAATTTGAGGTAAGTCCCCTGCCCGCTCCCGCGCTCGCCGGGCTCGATGCCGAGGAGATGCTCCCGGCCTACACCGGCCTCGGCACGTTGCCCCGCACCCCCGCCAGCCTCTCCCTCCTCGCCGGCAGCACGCTCAAGCTCCGCATCTCCGCCACCCTCCCGCTAAAAAGCGCCACCCTCGTCCCGCGTGGTGCCGGCGAACCTGTCCCTATGAAACTCGTGGGCACAACGTCCGCCTCCGGCGAACTCCTCATCCCGCCCGCCGATCTCGACGGGTTCTCCATCGCGCTGGTCAGCGCCGACGGCGCGCCGTCGGTCGACGACACGCTCTACCGCATCCAGATCATCCAGGACCAGCCACCCGTCATCACGTTGATCAAGCCCGAAGCCGAAAACGAAACCATCACCTTGCGCGCTTCCCCCGTCATCGAGTTCGAGGTCGCCGACGATTTCACCCTCACCGCCCTCGCGCTCTGCTACCAGGTGACCACGCCCTCCGAAACCGAACAGGAAACCGTCTCCGAAACCGTGCGCATTCCGTTCCCTCTCCCCGAAGGGGCCGCCTCCCGACGCATCTCTCATCCTTGGCCCCTGGCCAAGATCACCCCGCCTCCCGCCATCGGCGCGACCCTCACCTACTGGATCGAGGCCGCCGACAACAACACCGCCTCCGGCCCCGGCCGATCCGAAAGCCGCCGCCAGCAGTTCAGCATCGTCTCCCTCGAAGCCAAACGCGCCGAGATCCTCGAACGCATCGGTCAGACCGGCGATTCCCTCAAAACGATTTCCGACAAACAACGAAAGCTCAGCGAGGAGATCGACAGCCTCGTCACACCTTCCCCCTCCCCATGAACACCCTCCGCCTCGCGTTCTTCGCGCTTCTCTTCGGAACCGCCGCTTCGTTCGTCACCGCCCAGCCCGCCGACGCCCGCCTCGGCGCCTACCGCGCCAGCATCGCCCAGGAAGCCGTCCAGACCGACGCCGATAAAACCAAGTCCGACCTCGCCGCCCTCATCGCCGAGGCCAGACTCAACGGCATCGGCGACGAAAACGGCGCCGCGCTTCAAGCCTTCCTCGCCCAACTGGGCACGCTTACGCAGGACGACATGCGCAAGGTCATCGAGGGCCTCAAGACCGCCAGCGGCACCGCCGAGAGCGGCCAGCGCCAGACCCAAATCCTCGCCGCCTCCGAAAACCAGCAGGCCATCGCCAATCGTCTCTTCGCCCTCGCCAACAACATCGCCGCCAACCACGCGAAACAATCCCTCCCCCACGACTTGCGCGACCTCATCGGCCGCCAGCTCGCCAACATCCGCCTCACCCTCCGTCTCCAGGCCCCCGGCGTCACGCCCGAGCCCGCCGACTTCGCCCGTGTCGCCGGCAGCCAGAAGTCCATTGCCAAGCTCATCGACGCCGTCATCGAAACCATGACCCAGCTCGTCGCCACGCTCCCCGCCGGCGAAGCCGCGCCCATCAAAGCCTCCCTCGATTATTTCGCCACCGCCAAACTCACCGCCGTCGCCGAACAGGCCTCCGGCGCCGCCGCCGACAAAGCCCTCCCCGCTTCCGGCCGCCTCCAGGCCCGCGTCCGCGACATCCTTCTCTCCGGCACCCAGGCCATGGCCGACAAACAAACCCTCGCCGACAAACTCATCGGCCTCTCCGAAACCCTCGAACGCCTCATCGCCGCCCAGATCGAACTCAACGCCGACACCCGCGCCGAGGCGCCCGACGCCCCCGCGCTCGCCAGCCGCCAGACCGGCCTCGCCGACGAAACCGGTATCCTCCGCACGACTACACCGGGCGTCGCCAAGGAAACCACCGAAACTCTCGAGGTCGCCCGCCTCGCCATGCAGGCCGCCAGCGGCACGCTCGGCCAAGGCGACACCGGCGAGGCCACCCGCATCAAACAGGCCGGGGCGCTCGACGCCCTCCGCCTCGCCCGCGGCCAGGTCCTGACCCAGTTAAAAACCGAGATGGAGCGCCTCGACAAAGCCGAGAAAGCCCTCGCCGATGCCCAGGCCCAGGTTAAAAATGCCCAGACTGATCTCGCCAAGTCCGACGCCGCCGGCGCCGGAAAGTCTCTCGACGCCGCCGCTCAATCGGCAGACGCCGCCAAAGCCGATGGCGGCCTCCCCCCCGCCGCCGACGCCTCTGTCGACGCCGCCAAAACCGATCTCAACGCCGCCGCCGCTGCCAACGCAACGGATGCTGCGACCTCAGCTCCTTCCGCATCCGGACCTTCGGCCGACGCCAAAAAAGAAGACGCCTCCACTTCGGCCGCGTCCGCCGCCTCCAACCTCGCCGCCGCCGCCGCCATCGTCGCCCAAACCAAGGCCGGACTTGCCAGCCAGGCAGCCGCCGCCGGTGCCGCTGCCGATGATCAGGCCGCCGCTGCCGCGGGCGCCGCTGCCGCCGCCGCCAACACCGCCAATTCCATAATGCAGGACGGTGCCGCCAGCACCGACGTCCAGGCCAACGCCGCCAATTCCGCCGCCGATGCCGCTGACGGAGCAGCCGCCGCCGCCACCACGGGAGACGCCAAGGCTTCCTTTGAAAAAGCCGCTGCCTCGTTCCGTGAAGCCGCCGCCGCCGCCAAGGCCGGCAAACCCCAGCTCGCCATCGACGCCGCCGCCACCGGCAACAAAATCGTCTCCGACAGCGTAAACGCCATGATGATCGCCCGGTCGGCGTCCAACGCGTCCGGCCCCTCAGGTGCCCCGGCCTCCGGCCTCAACAGCGGCTTTACATCCAGCCCCGCCGGCCCCGGTGCCCAGGTCCTCGGCACCCTCAAACCCCGCGACCGCGAGGCCATCGAACAAGCCCGCTCCGAAAAAACACCGCCCGAATTCACCCCGCTGGTCCGCCAATACTTCAAAAACCTCGCCGATGACCCGCGCCCGTAATCGCTCCTTCCGCTCGTCCGTCGTCGCGACCGCCCGCGCTGTCGCCCTCCTTCTCCTCGCGCCGCTCTCCGCGTCCGCCCAGGACGAATTCGGTCGCGCGGACGTCAGCGAAGCCGCCCTCATGGGCAGCCTCTACGACTTGAAGCAGACCCAAAACCGCCGCCCCACCGCGATGGATCAGCGGACCTACGGCGCCGTCGTGGACGAGTTTCTTTCCTCGGGCTGGAACGAATCCGTCCTCAACCGCTACTACCGCGTCACCCGCCCTCTCTTCACGACGCAGATTTTCATGCCCGTCATGCCCGCGAGCCGCGGCCCCTCCGCCTTCGGTGCGGAGGCGCTCATGAAATCCTCGCTCTGGGTGATTCACTACAAAGGCCAGGTCGCCCCGCCCTCCGACGGCGAGTGGCGCTTCTGGGGCTACGGCGGCGAAATCTGCGCCGTCGCCGTCAACGGCAAGACCGTCCTCGTCGCCAACCACATCCTCGTCAACACGCCTCTGATCAACTGGCAGTCCGCCGAGCCCCCCGGCCAGCGCGCCGGCAGCGGCCGGCTCAGGGCCGGTGATTGGATCCCCCTCAAGGCCGGTCAGATCGTTGACCTCGACATCCTCATCGGCGAACGCGGCGGCAGCACCTTCGACTGCTTCCTGCTCATCGAAAAGAAGGGCGAATCTTACGATCTCACCGCGCGCACCACGAAAGGTCAGTATTCTCTGTATCCGGTTTTCCAGCTCGCCCCGTTCAGCACCCCGGCCCCCACCGGCACCCGCGCGCCTCAATTCGCGCCCAACGGTCCCATCTGGAAAGCCTTCCAGTAATTCCGACGTAGGGGCGCGGTTCGCCCGCGCCCGCCTCGTTGCCCCCCAGCTCCGTCTCCCTTCACCCGTCCTCTCCATCCCGATTTCTTTCCGTCCTTCGCGTCTTGGCGTCTTTGCGTTAAAAAAATTCCGTTGCCCCTCAGCTCCGCCTCCCCTCGCCCCGGCACACCTCCCCACCTGCCACTCCTTTCGCCCGCTTCACTTCTTCTCTTCGCTCGCCCGGATAATCTCTTCAAGCCGCTTGGTCGTCAGCAAACTGAACTTGCCGCCGTTGCGCGAGGACAGCGCCGATAGATTTTTTTGCCCTTTTTCATCCCCTTCCTCAGGACCGACAAAAAGGAACGTGTTAATCGAGGCGCGCTCTCTCACCAGGCCGAACTGCAAGCGCGCGATGTGATCGATCGCGTCGGAAAACTCCGCCGGGACTTTGCCGGCTTTCGCCCGCTTGACGTCGGCCGAGGAGGGCGTGTCCCACATGGGTTTTCCCTGCTTGTCCGTCCACCCCGTCGTGTCGAGCTTCAGGCTGAACCCCGCCTTCTTCAGCGCCGCCTGGAAATCCGCGTCCAGCACCCGATTGATGCTCTGGATGATAAACGGATCCTTTTTGCGGGCGACCAGCTGCCGGTTGACCTCGTCAAACTCGGCGCGAAGCTTGCCCAACGCCTTTCCCCGCGCCTGCGCAATCGCCGCGAGATCGTAGCCTTCGCGCAGCAGCTCCGCCACCCGCTTTCTGCGTCCTTCATAGTCGCGATCCAGCTTTTCCTGCGACGCTTCCCTGCTGCCCGGCGACACGGAACCGGTGATGAGAAACACGGTGTCCGGCTTTTGCTGCAACGCGGCGTGAATCGCGCCGGCCCAAAACGGCGGACGATACTCGGGATCGAGTTTAAGGTCCTCCGGCGCTGAATTGCTCCACCGGGGCGAAGACGCCGGGATCGAACGCATCCCAAGCGACTGGAGATCCGCGTTGATGGGTTTGATCCACTCGAAGAACGCGGTCTTGTTGCCGACGGTCGCAGGTGTGAGCTCGCCGGCGAAAAGCCGGATCGAGGTGCTGTCAAACAGGATGACGTTGAACTCGTTCGACGGCGGCAGCGTGCTAACCAGTCGCGAAATTTCATGGCGGAGAATCTCGAAGGCCCGGAAGCCGCCTTTGCGGATGTCCATCAACCCGCTGCTGATGTCCACGATGAAGATCACCTTGCTCGCGCGCTGGTTGGTGACGCCCAGAAAACTCATGCTCATGAAACCGCGTCCGCCGGTTCCAAGACTGGCTCCAAGTCCGGTGCCATAGCCCGTGCCGGTGCCGACCGCGCCCATGCCTTTGCCAAAGCCCATCCCGCTCAGCGCGCTTGCGCCCACCGACGGAAGATCGGGCATCGCAGGCATCTGCAACGCGTTCTCCGCCGTCGAAAAAATACGCGCCGCCGACACGGGCGAAGCGCTGGCGGATCCGCCGGCTTTGCGGGCGACCTGCAGACGATGCTCGACTTGTTTTTGAGCAATTGAGGGCTCGGAGGCAGCGGACGCCTCAAACGTCTTCTTTTTGCCGATCAGTTGTTCGGTGACGAAATAGCCGGCCACCGCCACGAGCACCACGTGAACGATGACTGTGATCAGCAGCGGAACGCTCGCCGTGAGCCGGCGGTAAAGCGTGCGAGGTTGCGAGGACATGGGCGGCGCCGGTGAAAACGCCTTCCTGTGGCTACTTTTTGACGACGAGGTATTGCGGCGCGCCGGAGGCGGTGAGCTCCACGAAGCCGCCCTTCGCCGTCAGACGGCCGGTCTTTCCGTAGATATCGACAACGTCGATCTGACCGTTTGTCGCGACCGGAACTTTGACCGCATGCGGCTTGGTCTGATCCACCTTTTGGTGCGGAGGCGGCGAGGTCCACACGACGATCTTTTCAGCGCCCGTCTTGGTGACAAAACTCAGCGCGAAGTCGCGCGGATCACCGATCTCGATGCGCTTGTTCAACCGGTAGCCGCGCAGCTGCTGGATGAGCACCTCGGCCGCCGTGTAAGCGGGCAGCACCTCCGTCGGGCTGTAGAGCGAGAAGCCTTCCTTGGGGCTCCCGATCCACTCATACCAGATCGTCACGTTCACGTCGCAAAGGATATCCACCAGAAACTGCCGCACCACATGCCAGGCCTGGTATTCCTTCGCCAGCGTGTCGCCACCGCCGGCGTGGCCCTCGGCCTGTTTGCCCAAGGGGAACCCCCGCTCGGTGTTGAGCACCGGGATAGTCGCCGGTCCGCCATGTTTGGCCATCGACTTCCGCATGATGTCGTAGGCTTCGATGTAGTCTTCCGGACTCTTCAACCCGTAAGGATGCACCGACCAGCCATCGATGCCGGTCTTGAGCACGCCCGCCTCGAAAATAAAATCCATCCACTTATAGGATTCCGTCCACATGTTGGAAACGGAGCCGCCCAAAATGATGCATTTCGGATCGGCTTTCTTCATCGCAGGCACGGCCGCCTTTACCAGCCCGAGATACTCGTCGGCGTAGTCCTTGGAGTTGCCTTTTTTTCCGTGCTTGCCCCAAAACGTCATCGTGTTGGGTTCGTTCCAGATCTCCCAGACAATGTCCTGGCCCTTGTAGCGCTCGACCATCGCCGCCGCGAATTTCGCATAAGCCGTGCGGCCGGGTTCATCCTTCGCGTGGCCGTAAAGTTTGTTGCTGAACGCAAGGCAGCCCACGACTTTCAGCCCGCGCGCCTTGCAGTCGGCCATGATGCGGTCGTATTTGGAAAAATCATACACGCCTTTTTCCTTTTCGACCGCCTCCCAGATGAACCCGCGGCGCACCCACTGAAGTCCCAGGCCTTTGACCTGGTCGAGCGTCGCGGAGGAATCGGTGTTTGCCTTCAACTGCACCCCGAGACCCTCGGGAATTGTGGCCTGGGGCGGCCACTGGACCGCCGCGATCGCGGCGGCGCCGCACAAGAGGGTCGTTGCTGCGAACAGGCGTGAACTACGGACAAGCGCTTGAAGCGCGCGGGGTGAGTTGGGGTGGATCATCGCAGGCTCAACCTGAGCGTTCGCCCCTTTTCAAGCTAGCTAAAGAAATGGCCGCTTTTTGATATTTCATAGTCCATCTGCGGCTTCTCTTCGTCCCAAAAGTAGGGCGTGGCTCGCCGTAGGGGGCGCGCCTTGTGCGCGCCCGTGTTCGATCTCAGCCCCCCTCCTAGCGCGCGCGGCTGGTGGGCGTTTGTTCACGGAATGCCTTCGGCGTTTTTCCCAACCGTCCGCAAAACCACTTGGTGAAATGCGACGCCTGCTTAAAGCCGAGTTCGTAGCCGATCTCCTTGATCGAAAGACTCGTTGATTCCAGCTTCCGCGTGGCCACGTCCTGGCGAAGGCGATCCCAGTATTCGCGCGTGGTGATGCCGAATTCCTTCCAATAAAGCCGGTCCAGATGCGCGCGCCCGAGCCCCGTCTCCCGCTGCAACTGCATCGCCGGAAATGGATCTCCCAACGGACTTTCATGCATGAGCCGCGCGGCCTTGGTCAGGCGTTCATCCGTCACTCCGGCATGCGCCAGCGACCGGTTCGTCTGCACCATCGCCTCATGAAAATCGATCAGCCATTGCCGGAAGCGCTGCTCGAAACGCAGGAACACCGGGTAATCGATCGCCTGCGCCGTGAGATCGAGCCGCACGTTGGGAAAGTGCCGGTGGACCAGCCGGCTCAGCGAATGCGCGCTTTTCTCCAGCCGCGGGTGCTGCTTCGCGTTCCAAATCACCGCGTCGCGCCCCGAGAACAAATTGTCTCCCGTCGGCCACTGGCAGCGAAAGTGCACCGAAAGAATGCGGGCGTCCGCCGAAAACTCCTGCAGCGCCGCGCCGTGGGGCGACACGATCCACTGCCCGGCCTTCGCCTCCCAGGTTCTGCCCTCCATCTCGATCCGCACTTTGCCGCGTCGCAGCAACCACACCCAGTAGCCAAGCCGATGGTCCACCAGCTCCCTGGTCGAACGCGCCGCGATCGGGCCCTCGTAGATCCATAACAACTCGGTGCGCAGGCTGGCCCAGCGATAAAGCGGACTCTTCCAACGAAGGGCATCAGGGTTCATGCGTCGGGAACGGATAATTAAATACACAAGCCTGACAAGCCAATGCCGTGGCTGGCATCCCGTATCGGCGAAACAATCGCCTCCACCTCCCCTTCCCCACCACCCATGCTCCTCAGCACCGAGAAATGCGTTTCGTCCCCCCGTCCGGCCTTCATGGCCTGGTTCGGCAACTTCTTCGAACCCTACTTTTCCAGCGAACAGGCGTCACGCGAGGGCATCGAAGACCTCCGTAAGCTCGGCATCAATTCCATCGTCCTCGACTCGAAACTCTGGAGCGACTTCACGCGCTACTTCCGCACCGGCAAACAAAGCCAGTATGTGAAGATGCAGAATTACATCACCGACTGCTGCCGCGACAACGGCCTCGGCGTCTCCTTCCTCGCCGTCTTCGCCATCGGCGACAACTTGTATCCGGAAATCTACGACCACCCGCCCGAGTTCGTCGAACAACCGGTTGATTTTGGGGGGAAACCCTTCCGCGGCTATCGTCACTGGTCAAAAAAACAAACCGCCGAACACGTCCGCCACTGCCTGGAGCTCTACCAGTTTATCGCCCGTGACGCCGCCGCGCTCGCCGTCGATGAGCACGGCCGTGAACGCCTGCCTTTCTATTTCTATCATAGTCCGATCTTCGCCCCGTCGTTCGACGCCGACGGTCGCGCCCACTACCTCGCCTGGCTTCAATCCCGCTACACGCTCGCGCAACTCAACGAGCGCTACGGCACGTCGTTTCCTTCCTTCGATGCGTTGTCCGCCGCCGACTACTGGGTGAACCCTGATCACGCCTCGGAAAACGACCGCTACCTGCCGGCCTCCACCGACTACACGGCGCGCAACGCCACCGTGCTCAAATACGCGGACAACCAGCGTTACAAGCGCGAGGTCATGCGCGCCTACTTCGCTGACATCGTCGCCCAATTGCGGGCCGCCGAACCGCGTTTTTATTTCTACGCCGCGCTGTCTCAGTGGAAGGTGTTCTTCAGCGATTACGTCCACATCCAGAACCGCGGCTGGGACCTCTGGGACCTCGGCCCGATTCTCGACTCCCCGTCGTTCATCACCATGCCGATCGACAACCACGGGCACATCGAACCCTATGTTGTCCCTTGCGAAATGGCCATGTTGCGCAGCGCCACCCGTGACCGGGATTTCGTCGGATCGCTCTTCCTCGGCCGCTACATGGCGAACGACATTTACGCCATCTGCAGCCCCGCCGAAGTCATCGCTTCCGCCTTCGGTTCCGGCGCGACCGACCTGTATTTCTACGGCTACAACGGCCTTGATGACGGCGGTAATTTCGGCAAATGGGACGTCGCCGAAAAAACCTCCCTGCGCCAGTCGCTCGACTGGTTCTCCGCCGTGCGCGCCGTCGCGGGAAAACGCGTCAAAACCAACCGGGTCGCCATGCTTTTCCCCTTCGCGTCCTACTCGCTGTCGGCCCATCCGACCCACACCGCGACCTATCAGGCCTTCCGCAACGACGTGCTCGGCTGGTTCCGCCAACTCGCCGACCTTGGCCTTAATCCTGACATCCTCCATCCGTCGCAGGTGCGCGAGGGTGCGCTCGACGCCTACGCATGCGTCGTCGTTCCCGCGGATCCGTGCTACTGGGCCATGCCGGACACCGATCTCGAAACCAGACTCCGCGCCTTCGTTGAAGCCGGAGGCACATTGCTGCACAGCATGGCCGACTCCGTGCACCGCGCCTTCGGCCTGAGTTGCACGCCGCACAAAGCCGACTCCTTCGCCTGGGAAGAAGCCGTCGTCACCGGCTCGCCGGAATTCGTCTCCTACAACCAAGGCGAATCGCAGGCCTCCTACCTCTCGGATCGCGCGACCGCCTACACGATTCACCGCCACGGCGCCGGCACGATTCATTCGTTCGGATTCTACTACGGTTACGCCTACGGCTCGCTCGAACACCTCCCCGTCGCGCGCGAATACAAAAAGGAAAATCACTACCCGCTCACGATCATCGCGCGCACTCCGGTGGAAAAACTGCTTTCCGAAAACGGTTCGTCCCTCCGGCGCACACGCGGTGTCGAGTGGATCGCCTTCGATCATGGCATGCTCGTGATCAACCACACGCCTTACACTGTTGAAGTCCCGCCCTCCGCCTTCACGCTCTGCACGTTCGAAGGCTTCAACGGCCGCCATCTCCCCGGGCGCCACGCAGCCTTCGTCGGACACGCTACATAATACCCGCCGCATGCTGCCCGACCACCACCTGCTCTCCCAAATTCCCCTGCGTGCCGATTCCGTCATGCGAAAACTGCACGGCGCGATCTGGCAGGACGCGCTCGCGCTCGCGGTGCAGGCAACCGAAGCGCGCGCAGAGCAGCTCTCCTGGTCGCAGGCCCGCAAGCTCCCGTTACATGCCGCGCGTGTGCCCGAGCCTTGGGGAAAACTCTTCGACCAGCGCTGGTGCCACGTTGTGTTTCCACGCAAGACCGGCGGTTCGCAGTGGCTGCACTGGAAGGACGAGGGCGAGGCGACCCTTTACGTGCAGGGACGTCCGTTCTTCGGCTTCGATGTCGGGCATAAATACTGCCGCCTTCCCGCGGGATTGAAGGAGGTGTGGATCGAGGCGAACTGCGTGCAGAGCGCGATCTGGCATCCCGACGCCCGGGGCCTCTCCGCACACGGAAGTGTGTTCGAGGGCGCGTTTCTTGTGCATCGGGACGACGATGCCTGGCATGCATGGCACGATCTCAAGTGCCTCCTCGATGTGGCGTTGAGTCTGCGCCAGCAGGAGAACGCCAGCCTGCTCCCCCAAATCGCTCCCGGCCATACCCAGGCCGCCTTGGATAAACACAGTCCCTCCTACCGCCGGATGTTACGCTGGCTCGACGATGCCTGCACCGCGATCGAACGGGACGGGCCCGCCGCAGGTCGTCGCATCATGACCAGGGCCTACGTCGAACTTCGCGCCGGCCGCTCGCTGATGCAGGCGACGCTCACAGGGCACGCGCATATCGACCTGGTCTGGCTCTGGCCCGAACGCATTGGCGAACTCAAGACCGTGCACACGTTTTCCACGGTCAACCGGCTCATGGATGAATATCCGGAGTTCCGTTTCGCCTACAGCCAGCCGGCCAGTTACGAGGCGGTGCAGCGCAGGTCACCCGAGCTTTATGGAGCCGTGCGCGCGCGCATGAAGTCCGGTCGCTGGCAGGCGACGGGCGCGATGTATGTCGAATCGGATACGCTCATCGCCTGCGGTGAAGCGCTGTTCCGCAGTTTCCTGGTCGGGCAGGAGGAGTTCACCAGGCTTGCGGGAAAACCCTCGCGCCTCACCTGGCTGCCCGACGTGTTCGGTTATTCCGCATGCCTCCCCCAAATGATGAAACTGGCCGGGGCGGATTATTTTTTCACCACGAAGCTCACGTGGAATCTGGTGAACCGGTTTCCTTACAGCAGCTTTGTCTGGCGCGGAAACGACGGTTCAGAAGTCGTCGCTCACGTCACCCAGGACAGCGGCTACTGCTCAAGCCTGGAGGCGGCGGAACTCAAGAACTCCTCCTGGGGACACCAGCAGGGCGATATTCATGGCGAATACCTGCTGCCCACCGGCTACGGGGACGGCGGCGGCGGGCCGACCGCCGAGATGTGCGAACGAGCCCGCCGCCTCGACGGCCTCCCCGGCATGCCCGCCGTAAAATGGGACCAACCCGAGGCTTTCTTTGACCGTCTCGCCAAACTAAAAAACCGCCTCCCCGTCCACACCGGCGAGTGCTACGTCGAAGGTCACCGCGGCACCTACACCACGCACGGAAGCTTGAAGGCGGCGTTTCGCGAATTGGAACGCACGTTGCAAATCTCCGAAGCCGCCGCCTGCGTGACCGGAAAAAATCGGGACCGTGCGCACGCGTGGAAGCGCATGATCTTCGCCCAATTTCACGATTACATCCCCGGCAGTTCCGTCTGGGATGTTTACGCCGAGGGCATTCCCGAACTCCAAGCCCTCACGCGCGCCGAACTCACAAACGCAACCGACGCGCTGAGCAGCCCCGCCGCAGCCGACGCGTTGTTCAACCCGCACGCCGTCGAAATAACCAAGTGGCTGACGCCTCCCGGTGCCAAGCGCGCCGTGCGCGTGCGCCTGCCCGCACTGAGCGGCGTTTCTCTCAAGGCCTCACAGATCGACGACGGCGCGCCCGTCGTTATCGAAGGCCTCCGCGCCACGAGCGACCGTTGCGAACTCCGCCTCGACAAGAACGGCTGGATCAAATCGCTCCGCTGCGATGGTCAAAACCTCGCGTTGGCCGGACCGGCCGGACAGTTGCTCTGTTACACCGACAAACCATCGCGCTTTGAAGCCTGGGACATCGACCGTCACACCCTCGCAATGGGCCGCGTGTGCGATGCCACCCCGGAGATCACGCCATTCTCGGAAGGCCACCGCGCAGGCTTCCGCGTCAAACGTCCCGTCGGCGAAAAGAGTTCCGCCACCGTGGAGTTCGCCGTGGAGACCGGCAGCCCGTTGCTCCACGTCACGGCCGACCTCGACTGGCGCGACGAACATGCGTTGCTAAAGTTCTTTGTGCCGACGCAGCACCGCTCGCCGCAGGCGCGCTTCGGCATCCCTTACGGCAGCGTGTTGCGCCCGCAGGTCGTGAGCGGCCCGTTGTCCGAAGCCATGTGGGAAACGCCCTTCAGCCGCTGGCTGGCGGTGTTCGACGAATGCGAAAGCAACGGCCTCTTCCTCGTAACCGAAGCCAAATACGGCGCCACCGTGCGCGACGGCGCAATCGGACTGAGCCTCGTGCGCAGCCCCCTCCAGGTCGGCTACGACAACCACCGCGGCGCATGGCCGCCGGCGCTTTCACGCCTGCAGGCTCCGTCGCAACACACCGACATCGGCCGTCACCACATTCGCCTCGCGCTCTGCCGCTACCAGTCCGCGTTGTCGCGCGCCGACCATCCCGCGAGCCGCGCCGACACGCTTTTCACCGATCCGTTGCCTTATCGCGGCGCCAGCCATGCCTCGCCGCTCGAATCACTCGATGGTGGCGACACGCTGATCCCGGCGTGGGCGCAGCCACTCGACGCGTCGTCCTGGTTGCTGCGTCTGCACGAAGTCGGCGGACAACGCGGTCGCTTGGTCGTCCGCCCAGCCGCCGGCTGGACCGCGTCACCAGCCGACGCAAAAGGCAACCTGTTGAAGAAATCCTCCACCTCCCTCCGCGTAGAGTTCACCCCGCATCAAATCGTCAGCGTGGTTTTTCACCGAACCAAAGACCTCCGGAAATAATACCGAAGCAGTCTCCCTTTCAGGCGTCAGCATCTGCATCCACACACCCGCCCTTAGTTTCAATCTCCGGATCATACCCCTCCCTATCCGGTGATGTAGCCAAGCGCAGGAATGGTGTCCTCCCGGTAATCGTTCCAAGTTACGAACGGTATCAGGGTCGAGCCGCTGTTCATCGCAGCGAGGTAACCACTATTATCGATAATTCTTGAGACCTTTTCCTTTAAAAAAAATTCTGAGCGTCTCGACGGACTGGCGTCCGCAGCGAAGGAGCATTGCTTTGTTGTCGCCTGCGAAATGCGGGGTGATCACGACATTCTCCATCGATCGGAATGGATGATCCATCGGGGCCGGTTCTTCGGCGAAAACGTCCAGAAAAGCTGAAAAGCGCTTCGTTTTCAGCTCGACGATCAACGCATTTTCATCCGTCAAGGCGGCGCGTGCCGAGTTGATGAAAACCGCACCATCCTTGATCTTCGCGAACTCCTTCGCTCCGAACATCCCTGTGGTCTGAGGAGTTACCGGCAAATGGAGGGAAATAACGTCGGCCGTTCGCAGCAGTTCCTCCATGGACACGAGCGTTGCGCCGGCTTTATCCGCCTGTTCTTGGGTCCAGTAAGGATCATAGGCGATGACCTTGGCGCCCAAGCCCGTAAACATCCGGGCACAATGGGCTCCGATGCGTCCCAACCCGACAAGGCCAATGGTGCTTTCGCAAACCAATCCGAGGTCGAGGCGGTTTTCCCCCCATTGGGAGCCCGATTTCATGGCTTTGTCGAAGGTATGGAGCTTGCGGATGCCCATTGTTGCCGCCGTGAGAGTCCACTCGGCGACCGCCACGGTATTGGCGTTGGAGCCCTCTGTGAGAGGGACGTTCGCCTCTTTAGCTGCCTCGACGAATTGTTCACCCCAATGGGCGATGCAGATCGCCTTTACCGTGCCTACCGTTTTCAGGACGTCTCCGGTAATTTCGGCAGACCACCCACCTGCCAGTGATAAAATCGCCGAACATCCCTGCAGCCTGGCCACAATACTCTCCCGCGAACGCTCTTCTACCGTCGGACCGTCGTTAACCACTTCCGCAAACGAAGAGAGGTCGGCCTCGTTTTTTTCGTTCATGTAGAGGCTATATTTCGGCCCGATGCGATGAATGTATACTTTCGGTTTGGAGTTGTTCGAATCACTCATGGTTTTAGCTCCAGATTTTACGGAACTCATATTTTCCAGTATTTATTGATCGGGTTTTGATATTCGGAAATTTTGCCGCTCAGGACGTCTGCATATTTCACCGGTCTACCCAGCGTCGCCGACTCAAAGCAGGCTTCGCACAAGGCCTTCGCCCGAAGACCGTCTTCGCCGTCCAATTCAGGTTTGCGGCGGTTTCGGATAGAATCGGCAAAGTCCCAGATTTCGATGCCGAAACTGTGGGTGCAGCCAAAGGGGAATAAGCGCTTTTTTTCCTCGTCGCCGAGGGTGGCAAGATATTCGCGTTCGACCTCCCCGTTGGAAACGATGCTTTGATCGGCCAGGATCGTGTTTGCGCCCCCTTCGAACGAGTGAAACCCGTTGCCCAAATCTTCCATGCTCCCTTTGGAACCGAAATACCGCGCATGGCGCAGCGTTGCGCCAGGGAATGAGCGTGAATAGCTCCAAATGACCGACGTTCCATTTCTGAACCGGATGACTGCATGCCAGGCATCTTCGACCGTCGGCATGACATCGCCGAAGATAGGTGCGTCGCTGATGGTCCTCGTGTCGTTGGTCGACATGTGACAGGAAATTTCATCGGGTTCGCCGAAGAGGACCATTTGCATGTCGGCAAAATGGGCTCCGCTATCCATGATCATCCCACCGCCGGTCAAGAGCTTGAGACCGCGCCATTTCAGGATCGGGTTATCGTAGTCGAACTTCCCAAATCCGAGGTCAGCAACGTGAACTTCTCTGATATCTCCAATGAGTTTCCGTTCCTTGATGGCCCATGCACAGGCCCGAGCCGACAACCCGCGGCGGATGTTCTCCGCCGTAGCAAGGATCCGATTGTTTCGCCTGGCAGCATCTATAATCAGGCGTGATGCTTTGATCGTAAGGCCGAGTGGCTTCTCAATCATCGCGTGCAGCCCGCCATCCAGCACCTGAATGCCGAGTTGATGGTGCATGTAATGCGGGAGGCAGAGGTCCGCGCCGTCTGCGATTCCTGCCGCAATCAGGGCGTTGATTTCGGTAAAAACGCGGGGCTCAAAGCCTTGGATTTCGGCGATTTCACGGGCTTTGCGGCGGGCATCTTGTTCGCGTCGGGAGTAGCAAGCACTATAGACGATGTCCTTGCAGCCGCCTTTAACCAGCTCCTTGAAGCCATCGATGTGGGCACCGGAAATGCCTCCGCAGCCAATCAATGCAAGTCGAATAGGGGGGAGCGCTGGTTCTTTAGTTGATGTCATGGTTGGGATAGGCGACGTGGGCGCAGTAAAATGTCATTGTGGTTTTCCTCGTTGCCTACCCGGCGGCGTTTTCGGACTGCGGGGGCACGTGTGAAGAGGCCGAGCCTGACGAGGAGGATTTCCGGGCAGGGATGAGGCTTGGGACTTATTTTGTGGCCGCTGCGGTCCCCCTGCGGCTTCAAGTTTTATTAATTACACAAAAGCTCCGTTGGCTCGCAAAGTCTGCCTCAACAAGGCCGGATCAAGCTCCCGCGTGCCGGAAAAACCGCCCTTCACACAAAGCGCGGCGGCGGTCCCCGCCCCCTCGCCGATAGCCATGACCTGGTTCGTCACTCGGATTGCCGCGTGCGCTTCGTGGGTGGAATCGAGGCAGCGCGATGCCACGAGCAGGTTATCGATCCCCTTCACTCGGATGCTTCGATAGGGAATTTCATACCAAGCTCCCTTGGGGGGATGGACCAGTGTCGTGCCCTCGCCCTTGGGATTATGAATATCGATGAAATTGCTTCCCCTGGCGAGGCAGTCGTCGAATTTGGGGCATGTCAGGATGTCATCAGCCGTGATCGTATAATCACAATGGATACGCCGGGTCTCCCGGACTCCGATGAACGGAGCCGTTTCGGAAAGAACAGCCCGTTCAAAACCACGGATATATTTTTTTAAGAACGCCACCACCTCGGCCACTTGCCGCCGGGCCTCGATCGTTGCATCCGTAAGATCTCGTATCCGCGTTCCGTCCTTCCCCAATATGCGGGTCGTGTTGATGCTCCATTGGCCCTTGCGAGGCATCTGAAATGCGAGCACGTCCTCCCGCGGAACCGTGACCTCGCCGCGTGTCTTGGCTTCTTTCCAAGCTTGATGACACTCCGGCTGTTCATGCCACCAAGGCGAAATGCTGTCGTTGTCCACCTGGTCCATGATGAAGATCATGGTCATCGGCTGCATGGCGGCGTCTCCTTGTCGGCCCTGCTCATAACAGGCTCCCGCACGCACCGACACATCTCCGTCTCCGGTGCTGTCGATGATCTGATCGGCCCAGATCACCTCCCGTCCCTGCTTTGATTCGACGATCACTCCTTTCACCTGACTGCCGTCCCGGATCACATCCGAAAAATTCGTATAGAAGTAGGGAATAATGCCCGCGGAAGTGACGACGTCATCAAGGATCTTTTTTGCGGTTTCGATATCGTAAGTTCCTCCACCGCCATATGTATCCCCCCACTGATACCAAGAATTCCGATTCGCCAGATGAGTGACGAGCTCTTTGAAGATGCCGTGCACGTGGGGACTCGGCATGATTGCACCGAGGATGCCGGCGGTCCAATTTCCGCCAAAAGACCCGGTTCGCTCGACCAAGATCGTGCGGGCGCCATTTCGCGCTGCCGAGATCGCCGCTCCCAAGCCTCCTGGCCCTCCTCCAAGCACCAGCACGTCCGCACGGTCGAGAACCCTGAGCTTCTTCTGTGGCTCACAATAAAAATCTTGGGATTGTTCCATGGGCAAACCGTAGGTGCGCACGGTGACTGATCACCAATCGATACACTTGTAGGGGATACGTATTTTATTACATATCTTAGCCATGCCGACCGGTCGACCTGACGCCGCTGAATTCACGATCCGCGATTACTCCTCTCTCAACGCCCGCCTGTTGTGGTGTTACGAGGACGTGGTCGTCGCGGACAACCGGCGCAAATTCGAGAAAGACCGTCACATTCACGCGTGGTGCCTTCTTCGGGGTGCGGTCACCGTTGTCTCAGGGGGGCGCAAATGGGTCGCGCAGAGTGGAGAGTGGATGCTCGGTTCGCCCCAGCCTTATCGACAGGACTTCACGGACGATGCGCGGATTATTTCCGTCAATTTCAAAGTCGAATGGCCGTCGGGCGATTCGCTGATTAATGACCCCGTCGTGGTCCGCGACGCCGATTTTCCGATGCTGGCCCGCGTAGCGCGTCCGATGGCGGCTTTCATCCGCCGCCATTTCCCAGGCGTGAAGAACGATCTCTGGCTGTGCCCTTCGACCCTGCGTTCCTACTTCGAAATACAGGGGCATTTCTCTCGCTGGCTGGTGGCCTACCTGCAGGTGATCGAGGCGGCAGGGGTGACGCCTACCCGCATAGCTGGGCTCGATGCACGCGTCGTCGAGATGCTGCGTTATCTCGATCGGCATGCGTGGAGCGCTCAGTATCATGAGGCTGGCATCTCGGAAACTATCGGAGTGAGTGTCCGACACCTCGACCGACTCTTCGTCCAACAAATTGGTCGGACTCCTCGCGAATATCTTCAAAAACGCCGATTCGAATCGGCGGTGATCTTTCTTTCCGAATCGACGAAGTCGATTAAACGAATCGGCTACGACCTTGGGTTTTCATCTCCTGGACACTTCACCCATTGGTTTCAGCAAAAGTCCGGGCAGTCCCCGAGCGCATTTCGGTCTTCCCGGAAAATGAAAGCCATACCGCGCCTCTTGGCTCGCAAGGCGAAGTGAAAAACTACGGTGGAAACTACGGGTTTGGTTTCTAGATTTTGACCATAGTTGCCCGAAGTTTAAAAATTCTGCGTGACTGGAAACAGACGCCCTAAAAGCGCGTAACTCATTCAACAAAAAACCCTCGGAAGTGTTTCCGAGGGTTTCAAATTGGGTGCAGGGGTTGGATTCGAACCAACGACCTTCAGGTTATGAGCCTGACGAGCTACCGGGCTGCTCCACCCTGCAATAAGTGGGAGGGCGAGAACATGGTTTCGCACCTCCCTCTGTCAACGGCCATTTTGAAAAAATCCCGATTCTCCGCTTGCCAGCGCTTCCGCCGCTCTCTGTGCTCTCACTTTCCTTCGCCCATTCCGGGCGTCGGAAAACATCAACCACAACACTCATCTCGCGATCGCAAGGCGGCCCATTGGCCGACCTGTGTTTCAACCAGATAACATAGATCAACTCCATGAACGTCTCCCCTAAAGACCTCCTCGATGCCGGCGTCCACTTCGGTCACCAGACCAAGCGCTGGAATCCCCGCTCCAAGCCCTACGTGTTCGATCACCGCCAGGGCATCACCATCATCGATCTCGGCAAGACCCACGAACTCCTCCAAAAGGCCTACGCCTTCCTTGAGGACACCGTCGCCAGCGGCGGCAACGTGCTCTTCGTCGGCACCAAGCGCCAGGCCCAGGAAATCGTCCGCGAGGCCGCCATCGCCACCCACCAGCCCTACGCGGTCGACCGCTGGCTCGGCGGCACCCTCACCAATTTCGCCACCGTCAAGAAATCCATCGCGAAGTTCAAAAAGTTCCAGCAGCAGGAAGCCTCCGGCGAACTCCCTCCAAGGAAGAGTCCGCCATCAAGCGCGAGATGGTGCGCATGAACAAGAATTTCTCCGGCATCATGGAGCTCAACTCGCTCCCCTCCGCCGTGTTCGTCCTCGATGCCCACCACGAGGCCATCGCCGTCGCCGAGGCCAAGCGCCTCAACATTCCCTGCGTCGGTCTCGTCGACACCAACTCCGACCCCACCCAGCTCGCCTACCCGATTCCGGGCAACGACGACGCTGTGAAATCGATCCGCATCATCGTCGACACCGTCGTCGAGGCCATCCAGAACGGCCTCGCCCAGCGCGAGAGCCGCCGCAACACCCGCGGCCAGGCCGATCTCCGCGCCGCCTCCGCCTCGATGGCCGCCGCCGCCGGCGCCGTCAATGAAGAGGGCGAAGTCGACCTCTCCAAGGTCGAGCTTCCCTCGAACATCGAGCTCAGCGAAGGCGAAATCGCCCTCGCCGCCGCCAAGAAAAAGACCGCCGTGACCCCCCGCAAGAAGGTCGCCGCCCCCAAGGAATAACCGCCTCCGTCCTTTATTTAATGAGCACCACCATCACCGCCCAACAAGTCAATGACCTGCGCTCCCAGACGGGCGCCGGCCTCATGGACTGCAAGCGCGCGCTTGTTGAGACCAACGGCAACGTCGAGGAAGCCATCACCATCCTTCGCAAGAAGGGTGCCGCTTCGGCCGCGAAGCGCGCCGATCGCGAAGCCAAGGAAGGCCTCATCGAGAGCTACATCCATGTCGGAGGCAAAGTCGGCGTCCTCATCGAGGTCAACTGCGAGACCGACTTCGTCGCCCGTAACGACGACTTCAAGGCCCTCGTGCGCAACCTCGGCATGCATATCGCCGCCGCCAATCCGCTCTACGTGACGCGTGACCAGGTTCCCGAGGCCGACCTCGCCGCCGAGCGCGACATCGCCGCCGCCCAAGTGGCCGGCAAGCCGCCCGCCGCCGTGCAGAAGATCGTCGAAGGCAAGATGGAGAAGTTCTACTCCACCATCGTCCTCCTCGATCAGCCCTACGTCAAAGAGCCCGAGAAATCCATCAAGGAGATCCTCACCGAGGCCATCGCCAAGACCGGCGAAAACATCCAGGTCCGTCGCTTCGTTCGCTACCAGCTCGGTTCGTAATACCCCGCGCTGCGTCGCTTCTTACTCCAAGGCACGCCGGTTTTCCGGCGTGCCTTTTTTTGTTTTCCACCCGCAGAGTTCATCCCACTCGCGCACTCCCATGAACGTCACCAAAGGCCAGATCGTCGTCCGCGGGCTCACCCACGGCTGCCCCAATTGCGGCGCCAAAAAACTCTTCAAGGAGGGCTCCTTGTTTGAGCTGAATCCCGAGTGCCCCGAATGCGGCCTCAAGATCGAGCGCGACGAGGGCTTCTTCCTCGGATCCATGTCTCTCAACTACGGCGTGACGATTCTCGGGTTCCTCGTGCCCGTGCTCATCCTTTATCTCATGGGCATCCTGTCAGGCCTGACCGCCGCCATCCTCGCCGGCGCGGGGGCGATCGGCTTTCCCATCCTGTTTTATCGTTCATCGCGCAGCTGGTGGCTGATGAGCTATTATTTTTTCCTGCCGCACCACCTGCCGGCCAACCGGGGTGAACTCACGCCCGGACAGGACGAAAATATCTAGCGCGTTCGCCTGTAGAACCGCTCGCACGACGAACCGGCAACTTTCGGCTTCCGTTTTGACGGCGTGGTTCTACGTTCGCCCCTCCACGACAGCCGGAGAGGTGGCAGAGTGGTCGATCGCGTCTGACTCGAAATCAGATGAACCTGCAAGGGTTCCGGGGGTTCGAATCCCCCCCTCTCCGCCAGCTTTCGGTTTGGCGCGGAGATTCGCCTGATATGGCCTCAAAGAGCACCGGCCTAGAGAAACAAACATAGCCGGCCGGACACAAAAAAGGCGCGGCGTTAAAGCCGCGCCCTTGGATATTTGCCTGAGATTTCCGGACCGATTATTCGTCGGTGCCTGCCACGCTGATCTGGTTGTCAATGTTCCAGCCTGGCGCAGCCCGCTCGGCACGGTCTTCGATTTTGTCCTTCGCGTCCTCGGTCTGGACGGTGCCGCGGAGGATCACCTTGTTGCCGTCCGCATCGACCCTGATGTTACTCTGACCCGCAGCGAGGGAGGAGTCGCCTTGGATTGCCCGGCGAATGTCGGCCACCGGCGGGGTGCCCTGCTGGCCGGAGTAACGGGCGGAGTCGTTCCGCCGGCCGTCCTGCCAGATGTAGAGCGAATTCGACTGGCCCGGCTGAGCCGACGCCCACGCATTGCGTTCAGACATCTGGGCGGACGAAAAATCCGCGCGCGTAAGAGTGGAGCCCAGCGCACTTCCTTCCATCACCGCGAACTTGTTGAGCGGAACGACGTATTTCTGATCCGATCCGGCGAAATCGTTGTCGGGATCAAACAACACCGCAGCGGAGCCACTCTGGAGCTGAAGGATAACATCCTCGATCGTGCCAATGTTCTGGCTGCTGGTGCGGATGTTTTTTCCGATCAGGTCGCTCGCCAGCGCCAATAGCTGACCCTGACGGGTCGACGTCTGTTGCTGGACGGTGGTGCCCGCCTGGTTTCCCTGGTTGCGAACCGGATTGTTTATCGACGCGGTCTGGCCGGATGAACGCCAGGTCTGGCCGTAGTAGTCAAAGGTGGCCCGGCCTTCCTGATCCATTTGGAGGCTCGAGAGCCGGTCCTTTTTGAAACGCGGCGCCTGGGCCCATCGTGAGGATTCAATGTCGAGCGTCAGGCTTTCCTTGTTCCCGGACGTGTCATGGTTGAGCGCCTGCACCGGAACCGCGTGCAACGTCTCGCCGATGCCGGCGACGCCGCCGGAACCGACCACGGCGTAAACCACCTGGCCTGAATTGGTATCAATGACAAAGTCCTTGATCCGGCCGAGTGATTCACCACTCCGGTTTCTGACGTTCATGCCGGTGAGTTCGTTGGCACTGCCCCGGTGCAGTTGATCCGACATGTTGCGGCTGGTGTCGCCATAGACCACCGTGGTGGAGGTGTTCGACGTTCCTGCGGCAACGCTGTCGGAATTATGACCGGGCCTTTGCTGATTGAGCCGATCCTCCGCACGGGCATCGCGATCGGTCTCGCCTGGAACCGTGGTGGTTGTCTGGTCCATGGACCGATCAGCGTCGGCCTGGAGCGCCGGGCCGAACCCGGCGAGTAGCGCGGCCAATGCCGCGACTCTGATTTGATTGGAATTGAGCTTCATGGGTTTTTCCTTCGTTTGCCGGCGCCGGATTCGTGGACGATCCCGATGCCGAGGGTTTGTTACCTCCGGAAGACCGCCGGGACTGGAATTCGCCGGGCTTCGCGGAGTGACTATCGCCATCTACAATAACTCCGGGGGCTGTCGTTCGCCATCGGGGCATGTTCGCGGCGCCCGGTGGTCAAACAGGGCAACCCGGCATGGTGAGAGGTGCGTGGGCGGGTGTGCCGATGGCGGCGTGGGCAAACTCCCCATGGCTCAACCCACCCTTGGAAGGTAGGGGCAAAAGCTCATCGGCACGGGCCAATCCCTGCCCTCCCGCCCGGTCGGAACCCTCACGGGCCATCCTCCGGTTCGATGCATGGGACGACGCCCCCTGCACGAAGAGGGCCATTCTGTGCCACTCTGCACCGAACGGCTGCGGCGTCTGGTTTACTTTACCTACCGTGAAACTGGTTATCTTTGGACTCACCGTCAGTTCCTCCTGGGGCAATGGTCATGCGACCTTGTGGCGGGGCTTGTGCCGCGCACTCGAACACAAGGGCCACAACGTGGTTTTCTTCGAACGTGATGTGCCGTTCTACCGTGCCGACCGCGATCTCACCGCGCCGACTTGGGGAGAGCTTCAACTCTTCACCCGTTGGGAGGACATTCTGCCCGTCGCGCGAACGCACCTCGCCGACGCCGACGTGGCAATCGTCACCTCCTATTGTCCGGATGCGCTTGAGGCCGCCGGCATCATCGCCGACGCGGACGTGCCGCTTCGCGTCTTCTACGATCTCGACACTCCCGTCACCCTCGAACGCGTGCGGGCAGGCGAGCCGGTCGACTACATCGGACCTCAAGGTCTGGCGGATTACGACCTGGTGCTCAGCTATACCGGCGGGCGGGCCTTGGAAGAATTACAAACGCTGCTCGGCGCCCGGCGCGTGGCTCCGCTGTATGGATTCGTTGACCCGGCGGCCCATTTCCCGGTCGCGGCCGACCCGGGCTGGCGGGCCGATCTTTCCTATCTTGGAACATTTGCGGAGGACCGGCAGGCAACCTTGGAAGAGCTTTTCATCGAACCGGCCCGACAATTGCCAGACCGGCGTTTCCTCATGGGCGGAGCTCAATATCCGGATGACTTCCCGTGGACATCCAACGTGTTTTTTGTGCGACATGTGGCACCGCCACGGCACCCGGCATTCTTTTGTTCGTCGCGCCTGACCCTCAACATCACCCGCCGCGCGATGCGTGCGAGCGGTTACTGCCCCTCGGGACGACTGTTTGAAGCGGCGGCCTGCGGTGCGCCCATCTTGAGCGATCAATGGGAAGGCCTGGACCGGTTTTTCCAGCCCGGCTCCGAAATTCTCGTGGCGAACGATGCCGACGATGCGGTCGCGGCCCTTCAGCTTTCCGATGCCGAACTGCGGCGGATCGCCGGCCGGGCCCGTGAACGCGTGCTCCGCGAACACACCGCGACACATCGGGTCGGTGAACTCGAGCAGTTGCTGGCCGAAGCCAAAACCCAAGCCGCGCAACACGCCGGCGCGATGCCCGGAGGATCATGATATGTGGGGCATTATTCCCGCCGCCGGTGCCGGCAGCCGCATCCAACCGCTCGCCTTCTCGAAGGAATTGCTGCCCGTCGGCAGTCGCATTGAAGCCAATGTCGAGCACCCCCGCGCCGTGAGTGAATACCTCATCGAGCGCATGATCCGCGGGGGAGCCACCAAGCTCTGCTTTGTAATCTCACCCGGCAAATCCGACTTGATGACTTATTATGGCGGACGTGTGGGGGCGGTCGACGTGGTCTACGTCGTGCAACCCCGCCCGGCGGGATTATGTGATGCGCTTTTCCGTGCGTGCTCCGTCATTCCAAGGGACGAGCCGGTGCTCATCGGGCTGCCCGACACGATCTGGTTCCCCTGCGACGGCTTCGCGCTGATGCCCGACGACCTCCTGTCGTTTCTACTTTTCCCCGTGAAAAAAACCTCGGCATTCGATGCAGTCGTCATGGATGACACCACCCGCGGGCTGGAGGTGCAGGTGAAGTGGCCGTGCCTGCGGCGTTGCCCGCGGCGAGGCCTACGTCGATGTCGGCACGCTGAATGGTTATCGCGAAGCCCTCCATCTGCTCGAAACCCTCGGCCAGGACGGCGGCACCGACGGAAGCATGTTCCCGCCACCCGCTCCACGGCCGCCGCGCCAGCCGGTGCTCGCCTCGTATGACCAGGATGCCGCCCCCGAAGAGGCTGCCATGGCGAATGGAGGAGTCCGCCCATGAGAGGTCATCCCGGACAATATCACCCCTCAGCCCCGGCCGCGTCAGCGATCACTTCATCCGCCGGTATCGAGATGCTGGACCGTCTTTGCGCGTCCGCTGGCGACCCCTTACCCGCGCCCCGGACGCTGCTGGTGCTTGCACACCCGGACGACGAGACGATCGGAGCCTCGTCGCGACTCACCAGGATCGAAGCGGCCGCCTTTATTTATGCAACCGATGGCGCTCCGCACGACGGCCTCGATGCACGCCCGGCAGACAACGCGATCGTGACGGAGTATGCGCATACGCGTCGTGCAGAGGCACTGAGGGCGCTCGCCCACGCTGGTATTTCATCTGAACGCGTCGTGTTTCTCGCCTACCCCGACAAGCAGGCGGCGCTTCGGCTCCTGCCGCTTACTGCGGATCTTCGCAGGTGGATTCTCGCCACCCGTCCCGAAGTCGTGCTCACCCACTCCTATGAAGGCGGTCATCCGGATCACGATGCCGTCGCGTTTGCGGTGCACGCCGCCATCGCGGCGCTCGTCCGTGAGGGCCGCGATCCACCGGTGATCATCGAGTTCACCTCGTATCATGCGCAGGAGGACGGCTGGATTTTTTCCGAATTCCTGCCGGCTCCGGATGTGGCCGAGCGCACGCTTCGGCTCACGCCCGATGGGCAGGCGCTCAAACAGCGGCTCCTGTCGTATTATCGCTCGCAGGCAGCCACCTTGCAGTCCGTGCCGCTCGAAGAGGAGCGCTTCAGGATCGCTCCCACCTACGATTTCACCCAAGCCCCCCACGATGGCCCAGCTCTTTACGAACGTTATTCTTGGGGGTTCACCGTCCGGGATTGGTGCCGGCTTGCGCGCTCCGCAATCCGACGCCTGGAGAACGACCAGAACGCCACCGCCTGATTGCTAGCTTCACACCGTCCTGCCCGCGCACGCTCACGCGATCGGCGGAGAAAAACGTCCCATCAAGTCGGCCTGAGCCAGGATGTGCCCCTGCATCGCCCTCTCCACATCGTCACGCACGGCGCCATACGGCAGGTTCAGACGTTCATCGAGCGCGTAAAGGTGGAAAAAATACCGGTGCTCCCGATCCGGTGGACGCGGGCCTCCGTAGCCGACCTCGCCCCAACTCGTCGTCCCCAGTCGCACATCGCGTGGCACATCGTTTTCCTGAAAACCGTCCGAATGGGGATCAATGTTGAAGACGATCCAGTGCGTGAAAAGTCCCTTGGGCGCATCCGGGTCATCCATGATGAGAGCCAGGCTCCGGGTTCCATCCGGCACCTCGGAAAACTCCAAAGGCGGCGTCCGGTTGGCGGCGTAGTGGCTGAAGGCGTCAGGGATGACTCCACCGGCATCGAAGGCGGCGCTTTCGAGTTTCATGGCAGGGTCCTGTCGTTGCCAGAGTGGTCGTTCATGAGACGCTCATTTTAGCCAACGCGGTTGCGTTGACCATCGGAGCAGGCCCCGCGCTTTCCGTGGGGTTTGCGAGAGCGAGCCGGCTCGCTCCCGCTGGCGGTTTATCGATCCGACCGGACCTCAGACCTGCGTCTTGAAATAAGCGATGGTGCGTCGAAGCCCTTCCTCCAACTGCACCGACGGCTCCCAATTATCGAGAAATTGCTTCGCGAGCGTGATGTCGGGGCGACGCTGCTTCGGGTCGTCCGCCGGAAGGGGACGATACACGATCTTCGATTTGCCGCCGACCAGTTTCAACGTGAGCTCGGCGAGCTGCAGCATCGTGAACTCGCCGGGGTTTCCGATGTTGATCGGCCCGACGGTCCCGGTCTGGTTCATCAAGCGGATAAAGCCCTCGATCAGGTCGTCCACATAACAGAACGACCGCGTCTGCAAACCGTCGCCGTAAATGGTGATGTCTTCGCCTTTGAGCGCCTGCACGATGAAATTCGAAACGACGCGGCCGTCGTTCGGGTGCATCCGGGGACCATAGGTGTTAAAGATGCGGACGATGCGGATATCGACCTTGTTCTCGCGGTGGTAGTCGAAGAAGAGCGTCTCGGCCACGCGCTTGCCCTCATCGTAGCACGAACGACGTCCGATCGGATTGACGTTGCCCCAATAACTCTCGGGCTGCGGATGCACGCTCGGATCGCCGTAAACCTCGCTGGTGCTCGCCTGAAACACACGCGCCTTCACCCGCTTGGCCAGACCGAGCGCGTTGATCGCACCCATCACCGAGGTCTTGGTGGTTTTGATCGGGTTGAACTGGTAGTGCGGAGGCGAGGCGGGACAGGCCAGATTGTAGATCTGATCGACCTCGAACTTGTAGGGGTCGATCACGTCATGACGGACCAGCTCAAAATCCGGGCGCCCGTGAAGATGCGCGATGTTGCTCTTCCGTCCGGTGAAAAAGTTATCGAGGCAGATCACATCGTGGCCGTCTTTTAACAGACGGTCACAAAGGTGGGATCCAAGAAAGCCGGCGCCGCCGGTGACAAGAATACGCATAGGAGAGTGCCAGCCAGCAAATGCGCTTAAGCGCCGTGCGCCAGCCAATTGATGCAGGGCAAATGATCCTCATCAGCTCACCGGATTTTTTTGCGCCTTCTCCGTGTAGCCCGAGGAGTCCTCGGCTTAGAAACCAGTCGAGCGACGGGGTATCGCGCAAGGTGTTGAGACGAATGGCGCGCGCGGAATCCCGGGGTGCCCCCAGTGGGTGCATTGAGCGGGTGACGCGGGCGGCGGACGGCCAAGGTTGTGTGAGATGACCCGATTCAACTGCCGTTTCCAGCTTCAGGCGATCCGCGCCGCCGCGCCCGCTTCGTAGCGTTCCACCCAGCCGCGATGCCACGTCGCATAGTCGCCCGCCTCGATGTGCGCCCGCGCCTGCGCCATGAGATCGAGGTAGAAATGCAGGTTGTGCAGCGTGCACAAGGTGCAGGCGAGAATCTCACCCGCGACCGTGAGGTGACGCAGGTAAGCACGGGAAAACTGGGTA
>JAQSWS010000081.1 GCA_029266495.1 Rariglobus sp.
GTGAGTCGCGATCAATACGACCGCGTGTGATTACCCCACGAACCTCCAATGAAAACGGTGAGCCTGGTGAACGAAGCGGAGAAGCGGTTGCGCGATTGGATCAAAAACCAAAAAATGAAACCCGGGCAGCGCCTCCCGGCCGGGCGTGGTTTCGCGCGTGACCTGGGCGTCGGTTATTATGCGTTGAACCGTGCGTTGGGCTTGCTCGTTGCGGAAGGGGTGATCGAGCGGGATGGCTACAAGCATTCGTTATCGAGCGTTGGAAGTATCGAGCCGTTGCTGGTTCATCTGGCGATCCCGCGTCGGGCGAACCAGATCGCCGGCTACCGGAAGGTTGCGCGTGCCTTGGGGATCAGACTCGTGGTGCGGCCCTGGATGGCGGAGGAAGAGCTGACCGCGATTCTCGACGAACTCACCATGCGGCAGGCCTCCGGCTTAATTTGTGTTCCTCCGGGCAGCACAGCGGGAGAGTGGCTTGCGGCGGCGGCGCGACTGACCCGACGGGGAGTGCCGGTGGTGATCGAAGGGTGGGTATCCGAGGGAGTCACTTCTTCGGTGGGCGTGGGCATGTCGCATGGAGCCGCACTCGCGATCGAACATCTGGCGGGACTGGGTCATCGTGAACTGGCCTTGGTTACCTGTGCTCCCGCAGTGACGAATAATTCCGAGGTTTTAATCACCTGGCGCGGCCGGTGCGCACTGGCCGGACTGAACAGCTCGGTCGGGAGGATCAACTTTGGGATGTGCTCGTTTCGGGATCCCGAAGACCTGCGGGCAATGGTGGAGTTGCTCACCGGAGCCTGGCGCGATGTGACGGGCCTGGTCATCCAGGTGACCCACGATTGCGCGATGGATCGATTCATGCAGGCGCTCGCGCGGTGTTCACGGCCGGTGCCGCGTTCATTATCGCTTGTGGCGTTGGGCCATGCTCCCGGACTCGCCCGGGCCTTTCCCAGTGTCACCGAGGTATCCGTTCATCCAATACTCGTTCAGCAGATGTGTTTCGATTTATTACGACTTGAAACGACGAAACTCGCAGGACGCGCACTCCCGCCCTCTTTGGTGCAGGTGCTGCCGCATTTAACCGTGCGCGGATCGACCGCCGCCAGTGGCGTTGCCGCATCCGCGATCAGGGAAATCAAGAAAGATGTGCACACGGGCATGCCGCCGGACAAGAATGGGGCGAAAGCCCTGGCCACTGCTCTGAGCCAGAGATATTCGCTGGCGGCCCGGGCGTCATTGTCTGAAAAGTCGAGGTTCGCTTCGATCGATTTACGACCCTACGTTAATCGGGCGTTGAATCATCAACGCGGATGGCTGGGGGATTTGCCGCTACGATGCCTGGAGCCGGGAATGCACGAGATTCACGGTGTTCCGTTCCAGGTGCTAGGCGGACCAAGGCGGACCGACGGAGGAGCGATCGTTTTTCACTCGACGATGAACGTGACGGGCCGGTCCGAGCGGCTGCCCGACCGCCTGGTGATTCCGATCGGTGAGCGGGTTGAGGCGGTCTATATTCTGCACGGCTGCGGTTACGCGCGGCCGTGGCAGACGTTCGCAAACTACCGTTTTGCCTCGTCGGACGGAACGGCAGGCGTGGTTCCGTTGATCAGCCTCGGGCAAAGCCGTGCACAGGACGATTCCCGCGTGTCTGAAAAAGGCGGCCCGCAGGTAAACATCCAGGATTGGTGGTCCGATTTCCCGCACATGGATTTTCCGCATGCCCGCATGGTTCCTCTGCTGGAGAAGGACGGATCGGGGACGCACCGCCATGCGTATCTTTACACGTTGGAATGGATCAACCCGAGTCCGGGGACAAGGATCGAGCAGATTGAAATCTGCGCGGATTCATCGGTGGTGACGACACTCGGGGTGCTTGCGATCACCGTGGTGACGGCCTGTGCGTGATCGCCATGGCCGCCATGACCGTCGATGAATTTATGACGGGTTTTTCCATGGCGACGGCCTGCGTATCGGGATCCTTAAGCTTGTTTGCGGCGACGGAAAAACGCGAAAGCCAGCACGCCGGCACCGCCGAAAAACGCGTAGGTGGAGGGTTCGGGAATCGCCGTCGTGGGAACGGAGAAATTATCCACGCGCAAGATGTCCTCCACGCCCACGCCCATGCGGATGCCCACGGCGGTGTTGGCAACACTTGAGGGAGTCAGGTCGGTATATGAGCCGAAGGTGCCGAGCAAGGTGCCGCCGGTCGTGAGGATGGAGCCGGTAAATGAAATCGACGAGCCGGTGTTGAGCACCTCGAGGTTGAGCGTATAAAACGTGCTCGTGGACCACGTGCCGCTGGAGCGGGTGAACGTTTGCGTGGTGTTTACCTGCGTGCCGATGGCTCCCGTCGCGGCGTTCGTTCCCTCGAAAAGGCGGAAGTCGGCGGTGTTGGTGCCAGTGAGCCGGAAGACCGCCGCATAGCCGCTGTTCGTTCCAATGTTTGTCAGGAAGCTGAAGCTTAAGCCTCCGCTGGAATAGCTCGCGGCGGGCGTGAACATCGCATCCGCCTTGATGGTGTAGCTGGTGCCGGCGGCGGCGGTGTTGAATGTGGAGAAGGATGCGGAGCCACTGGCGTCGTATTTCGCCAGGCTGCCGCCGCTGTTGCTGTTCCAGGAGATCGCCGTGCCGGAAGTAAAGCGCGGGGTGAAATTGTTGGTATAATCGGCGGCGGTATCGAATGCGATCGTGGCGGCGGTGAGCGGTGAAACAACGGCGGCGGCAAGCAGGAGGCAGGGCAGGGTTTTCATAGGGTGAATTGGAGTTGCGCGACGGAACAAGGCTTAATTCTCGACAGCAAGGGGAGGAGGTAGTTAACCGTTGAACTGTGCCCCGACCTACGCTGCGTGAACTTGCCGGTGACCTCGGACTTTCAACGGCCTCGGTGTCCCTGGCTTTGCGCGACGATCCGCGCATCACACCGGAGACGACGAGCCGGGTGAAGGCACATGCGGCGAAACGAGGTTATTTTGCCGACCCGGTGGTGGCGGAGGGGATGTCGCGGGTGCGGCGGCGCAGTTTCTACCGGGAAACCGTCATTTGGTTGTTGGATCAGGCCAAGGAGGAACAGTGGTGGTTGAAAAAAATGTTTGGCGCCGTCACCGAGCGCGGGCGGGTGCTGGGCTATGAAATCGAATATTGCACCGTGGATTTTAAAAACGCGGCCAAGTTGAAACGGCTGGCGCGAACATGGCAGGCGCGCGGCATCCGCGGCGTATTGATCGGGCCTTTGAATCACGCGGTGGCCGACCCTGCGTTGCCGTGGCATGACTTCAGCTGGGTGGCCATCGGGCAGAGCTTGACGTCACCCGCCTTGCATCGCGCGGGGAGGGACTACGACAAGGATATCGAGTTTGCATTGTCCCGGCTGCATGCGCAGGGATGCAAGCGCCCCGGATTTGTCGACGACACCACCATGCATCATCTCATGGGTTTGCCGCTCCTGAGGATGGCGTTGGTATATTATCACCAGCGTGGACTCTCGTTTGCGGAGCCGCTTTACACGGCTGACCTAAGAAAGGCGGCTGCTTTTAAGCGATGGCTTGAAGCGAACAGGCCCGACTCCCTGGTGCTGGGCATGTCGTTCGAGTTTCGCGCTCCGGAGTTTCACCGTCTCGTGGAACATCTGCCGCAGGTGGAGTTGACGCATTCCAATCACCCGCAATCGACCAAGCGGGGGTTTGTGCGAAATTACACAGGGATCGGAAATGCGGCGATTGGGTTGCTGCACCATCTTCTGGCGGACGGTGAAAAGGGAGTGCCGGATTACGAGCAATCGCTCGTCGTGAGTTCGCGTTGGCAGGACGGTATCCAGTTCGAGGTGTAGCAGCCGCGACGGCCCGGCCTCAGGGGGCCACTTCCTCTCCATAAGCAAAACCGGCACCGGCGAAGCCGATATAAACCCTGCCGAAGATCTCTTTGTCTCCATCCATGGCGTCGATCCAGTCGGTGATGCCGAGGGGGTAGGCGCAGATCTGATCCCAGGTTTTCCCCTCGTCGATGGAGCGAAAAATCCCCGTCTGCCCATTGGCGATTCCGGCGACGAAGAGGGTCGGGTAGCCTCCTTCTTTTTGTGCTTTGCCGAGCCCGACGTTGAAGACCTGTTGCAGGCCGGCGGCAGGGGTCCACGTGTGGCCGCCGTCGGTCGAATGCCAGAGTCCGGCACCGATCCCTTCGGCGAACCACAGATGCCCGGCATGGCCCGGTGTGGATTTCAAGATGCTGTTCCACCGGTTGGAGACGGGATTACCGGTCCTGGCGAAGTGGGCGCCGCCGTCGGTGGATCGAAAAACACCGTCCTGCGGGTGATAAAAATAAAACGTGCCGGGTAGCACCCGATCGGCACACAGCGGCTTTTGCGGCATGGGATGGGAGTTGAAGCCAGTGGTCGTCGTCTCCTCGAAAGCGGATTGCCGCCAGGTCACGCCGCGGTCGGTCGTATAATACGGGAGCTTCCGATGGGCTGGCGACCAGACGATATTTTCCGTGCTGTCGGCGGAGACCGCGATGATCCCGTATTCCAAATCTTTCGGCGCAGTTCCGTTTTCCAAGGACGCGAAGCGGCTCCACGTCCGTCCTCCGTCCGTCGAGTAGCCGCTGGAATTCGCCTTCTGCACAAAATCCAGGTGGCTGCGAAATACTCCGGCGATGAACGTCGGATTCGACGCGCACCAGTCGAGGGCCCAGCCGGACATGAATCCCGGGTGGGATTTTTGCGCGGTGTAGGTGTCGGGATCGTTGCAATAAAAGGCGCCCAGATCCCACATGGCGGCGACCGGGCGGCCACCCGGCGGGGCGATCACGTCATTGCCGCACATTTCCTCGATCCCCTCGCTGGCAGAGTTCCATTCGATCTCGGGCGTCGTGAGATTCGTCGCCCACCAGACGCCGAATCCTTCCGCGAACCAGAGCTTGCCTGGCTCAAAAGGATCGAAGGCGATTTCGCCGGTGCTGAGAAAATGATTCGTTTGTTTTCCCTGCCAGTGGATGTTCGGACTTTTAAGACGAAACGTATGATATGACCAGGTGGCCCCTTGGTCCTGCGAGACAAAGCATTTCCCTCCGTTGCGCATGACAACCACGTGCCGGGGATTGGCCGGATCCACCGCCAGATCCCAATACGACTGGCTGCCTCCATGAGGCAGCGGAGGAGTGATGTCCGTCCAAACTCCGGCGGCGGTATATTTCCAGACGGAGCCGGTGGCGCCCGCCTCGTTGTCGTGAACGACAAAATAAGTGTGGTCGGAACTGATTTCCGCATCGCGGGGCCTCCCGTCACCGCCGGGACTGTCGCCGGAGATTTTGCTCCAGGTGGCGCCGGCATCCGAGGTTCGAAAAATGCCTGCTTGGTCCACGCTGACATACAGCACCTTCGTCTTGGACGCCGTGTCGGCCGGGTGCGGATCGAAAACCACGGTATTGACGCCGTGGTGCGCGGCGCCTTCAGGAATGACCTCGATCTTGGACCAACTCGCGCCGCCGTCCTCGGTGCGCCACAGACCGTTCGCCATGGAGCCATAGTAAACGACGTCGCTGTTTTTCGGATCGATGGCCAGACGCTCGCCTTCCTGCCGGCCGGCCCCGTTGGGTTCCATTTTGATTTTATGACGGGCAAACTGAGTGGGGGTCCACGTCCCGCCTTGATTAATGCTTTTAAAAATCTGGCCCTCGGCTTCGCCGTAGGGTTTTCCGGCAAACGCCATGTAGGCGATCGCGGGATCGCCGGGCGCACCGACCAGGCTTTCGACTCCGCTGTATTTTCCGTAGGTCAGGGAGCCTGCGGGCATGCTCGACGTGGTGACCACTTGTTGCCACGAAGCGGTTGCGGGATTCCATCGGTAGGCACCGGAGACGTCGGTGCGGACATACATCAGATTTTTTTTTGCGGGGTGAATGTCGAGGCCGGTGACCCAGCCGCCGCCGCCGATCTTCATTGGCTTCCACGTATAGGTCGAGCTGAGGTCGGCGCCTTGTCCCGAGAGAGAGGAGAGTCCGCAAGCAAGGACGGCTATTATCAATGCAGTCCGGTTCATTTTCCTGAGTTTCATGACGGAGTGCCTGAACTACAGGCGAAGTCTGCGGAGATACCACACCTGCTCATCGATGCCTAGGCTGCACGTTTGGCTGCTATCACGATTCTCAGAGGATCATGCAAACATTTGGGCGCTTCTCGAGCGGAGATGTTCGAACATCAAAGTAAGAGTCCGCGGGTCGAGACGCTTTGAGATTCAGGGAAAGGATGAATCCGGCAGCGTGAAGCATCCGGCCTCTCGGGCTGCTTTCGATGCCGTTCCCATCCGCTCATGAGCTTACATCCACATTATTATCCTTCCTCACTTCCGCGTTCCTCGGTCTACCGGGGAACGGTAAACGGTTTAAGATTGGACGTGCTCGCGCATCCGGCCGCGGATCACACCGCCTTCGAATGCGCGGAGGCGGTGACTGTGCAGCTCGATGTTTCCGGGCTGACGGGTGAGGTGGTGGTGCGTCCATTGCGACTCGGGATCAAGGTGCAACGGACCGGCAATCGGGTCACCTTTGCGGTCCCTGGTCCGCAGAATCTCCAGGTCGATATCGATGGGATGCCCTTGTTGTATGTTTATGCGCTGCCTGTGGCCGGATGCCCGCCGACCGGACCGAAGGTTCGCTTTTTCGAGGCCGGAAAAATCCATGACGCGGGACTGATTGTTCTCGATGAAAACGAGACGTGTTGGATCGAGGCGGGAGCGGTGGTCCGTGGCAGCATCCGTGCCGCAGGTGTTTCCGGTGTGCGCATCGGCGGCTATGGGATTTTGGACGGTGGCTATTGGCTGGAGCACGAGGGCCGACGCCGAAAGGCACTGGTGCTGGATCATTGTCGCGATGCCCGCGTCGAGACGATTTTGATGCTCAGTCCGTGTCACTGGATGCTGGTGCTGGGTGCGTGCGAGGATGTCGTCGTCGCGGGTGTCAGGCAGATTGCCAACGACATGAGCTCCGACGGCATAGATATCGCAGGCTCGCGGCGCATCCGTATTTCGGGCTGCTGCCTGCATAACGGCGACGATAACATCGCGATCAAGGCGATCAGCAACAAATCAGGAGAGGACGAGCGCGTGCCGCTTGGCTTTCCCGACGAGGACTGGAATGGAACGGTGGAGGATGTCGTGGTGTCCGGTTGTAGTTTTTATAACCTGCACGGTGGCTCGGCGATGGAGATCGGCTATGAGACGAGCACCGAACATATCCGCGACATCCGCTTTGAGGACATCGATGTGCTGGCCGTTCACCAGTTCGGCGCCGTCTTCGGCATTCACAATGGCGACCGCGCGATGGTGGAGAATATCGTATGGGACAACATCCGCGTTGAGCATCACTTCGACACCTTGATCGACATACGCGTGTTGCACTCCCGCTGGAACATCGACGCGAAACGCGGCGGCGTGAGCAACATCACGATGCGCAACATCAAGGCGCTGCAGAGCGTCTACAACCGCGGCTACACCGTGAGCATCATCTGTGGCATCGATGCGGCCCATCCGGTCACCGGCGTGAAGTTTGAAAATTTCGAGCTCGGCGGCCGCCAGGTGCGCAACGCGGACGATCTGGATCTGGTGACACGACACGCGCACGGAATTTTGTTTAGTGCATCGGAGCCGGCGGAGGTCGGCAGGGCGGTTTCCTCCGTAATCACGACCGGGCCGGTGCGCGAGGTCACGACAGTCCGTTAATCGATTCCAAAGCAGCCGGCCCGGCCAGGAGGCGCACCGCCGTGAACATCGTCGATATTGACCGCGAGCCTGGAGCGCGTTCCGGACGTTCCGTTCGTCAGTAGGTCGCGGTCTGGCTGGTCAGCGGAAAATCGTCGGTGCGAAACGGCGACGCCGGCAGACCCGAGTCATTGGTGAGGTTGCATGTGGGGTTCATTGCCCAACCGTAGCGCACAGCGACCGGCGCGGACACGTGCGACGAGGAAACGACAACCTGGTCGCCCGCTATTTTGGCGTCGGCCCAGACCCATTTTCGATCCGCCCCGCAGATCGCAAAGCCTTCAAGCTCGCTCGCGGGCGTGTTGCGCACCAGCGGTGCGGTTTCGCCGGTCGATGAGTTCACGTCATAGCTGGGGGGCAGGGGTCTGGCGGCCAGGCCGCGGCCCACGTGTTGGAAGGACAGGGCAATCTTGCCGCCGTCGATCTTCATGGACTTGTAGACCGGGCCGGAAAACGGAACCGACTTCCCGTAGGTTTGCGCGAGGGCGAGGGCGGCGAGGCGTGCGCCGACATCCTGTTTGTTGCGCGGATGGATATCGTTGGCCTCCCCCACGTCGATCAACACGGCCTGGCCGGTGTGCGGCAGGGCGAGGGTCAGGGATTGGGCTTCGCGTAATTCAGCCCAGTTCGTATCGCCGGGCTGCGCGGATTTTCCGCCCATGCTGGCGAGCTGGCAGAAGTAGAACGGAAGATCGGGTTGATTCCAGCGCGCCCGCCAGTCCTGGATGAGAAGCGGGAACGCCTGACGATATTGATAGGCGCGGCCGACATTGGATTCGCCCTGATACCAGATGACTCCTTTGATCGCGTAAGGGACCAACGGATGAATCATCGCGTTATAAAGGTGGCTCGCGGTATCCCATGACTGAGGTTCGCGACCGGGATGCGCGGGCAGGGAGGCCTTCAAGTCGGCGGTGAACGGAGGCAGAATAAATTCGGATTGCTGTTCCCAACCGCCGGTCGCGCGTGAGGCCACGCTGATCCCGCGATAAAAGACGATGTCGTCGGTGGCATTGAAAACACGGATGGCGAGGGTGCCCTCACCCTCCGTGACCTGGGCTGCGGCGGTAACGTGCCGGCGGTCGTAACCGTTCTTTACGGATTGTTCGAAGAAGGTTTCACCGACACGAACGCCGTTCCAATACACCTGCTCGATTCCGCGGAGTTCGCCCGTGTTGATCGTGAGCGTCTTTCCCGCCTGGGAGGCGGAAATCTGAACCTTGCAACGCAACCAGGTCGCTCCAGGGCCGGAGAGTTTTCCCGGCACCGTCGCTGGGTGCCAGGCGCCTGCGGAGGGCACCCCGGTCGAGGCGCGATCCTTTCGCTGGTGAGCGTCCTGCCAGTCGGCAAATGCGCGCAGGTAGGTGCGCACGCGACGTGAATAAGTGCGGAGGTTGTCCTCCGATTTCTCCGCGCCGATCTTGAACTCGGGGACTGAATCAAGAGTTTCCTTGCTGGTCCATGTCTCGACGGCGGTGCCGCCCCAGGATGAATGAATGATGCCGACGGGCGCCTTGAGCGTCTGTTGCAAATCACGGCCGAAGTAGTAACCGACCGCGGTGAATTCTCCGGACGTTTCCGGGGAGGCGACGGTCCATTTGCCATCGACGTTTTTGAGCGGAACGGCCGACTCGGCTTTTGTGACACGGAATTGACGAAGGAGCGGATTGGCGGACGCGGCGATCTGCCTGGCAGATCCCGTGGTGGCCTTGAGCAACCACTCCATATTGGACTGGCCCGAGGCGAGCCAGACCTCGCCAACGACCACATCGGTGACGGTCACACTATTTGAACCGCGCACCACCAAGTCGGTCGGTCCGGCTTCGCTGCGACTCAGATCGAGCGATGTCGTCCATCGTCCATTCTCATCGGCGGTGGCGTGGGCGGTGGTTGAGCCCAGTTTAATGGTGATTTTTTCGCCCGAGTCCGCGCGTCCCCAGATGGGCGCGCGCGACGATCTCTGAAGCACTGCGTGGTCGGAGAACAGCGGAGGCAGGCTGACTGCGGCGGAGGCAGGAACGACAAGGCAGAACAGTGGAGCGCTCCACAGGCGGGCAATCCGCGCGGGCACGAGGCGGGAGGCAGACATGAATCAAGTGGGCGGAACCGGTTGCGACGCTGTCCGGCAGTTACTCCGTCTTCACGCTGCAATCGACGATGGCGAAACCCGAGAGAGGTTCTCCGGAATACTGGAAGCGAAGTGCGGAGATGCTCGCCAGCGTCTCGGGCGCTTTGATGCCTTCGAGGGAAACGGGCAGGAGAATGGCTTCCACCTGACCGTCCGGAGCGGTTGCGGAGGCCGGCGTCACCGTGACCTGCGTATTGAATTTTCCGTGAACCGTTTCTCCGTCCTTGGTGAGGAAGGAAAGCGCGAGTTGCAGCGGCTGGGAAACGGTGGATTTGATGCCATTCACGTCTTGTCCAAGTTTGAACGTGATCCGGACCACTCCACTTTCGCGTAGTTTGCCGGTCAACGGGACCCCGCTGCCCGCCGCCGCGGTGAGAATGACTCCGGCGTAGGCTTGGGCGCCGGATTTCAAGCCCACTTGCAGGACGGTGGTGCCCTTTGCCGGGCCTTCGATTTCCTCGGTGACAGGACCGTTCCAAGCTACGGTTTTCCAGCCGTCTGCGAGGCCATCCTTGGGGGAGTAGATCGTGAACTCAGCCAGGGCGGCCGCAGGCAGGAGCACGGAGAGCGTTGAACACAGAATGAACGAACGGAGGCGGATCTTCATGAGGGTAATGGCAAGCGTGGTTACGGGGACCGGACAGTTGGACCGGGGCGCTTATCGGGATTCCGATTTAGCTTCAGGCCTTCGGGCGAAGATAGCGCCGAATGATGGCTGGATTTCATTTTTCAGTTGATCGTTCGAACAACCAGGCGCGCCGGGAACTGATACCGCGTGCCGGTGACCCGGCACGGTAATAGGCTTGTGCGAGCAGCCAATGGACGCTTGTGAATCGTGGATGCCCTATGGAGTTGTGATTTCAGACGCGATCCGTGCGTTGCGGGAATGGCTTCGATCATCGGACTTCAAGCCGGGCGCGCGGTTGCCCTCCGAGCGCCAGTTGGTTCAGCAGCTCGGGATGAAGCATAATGCCATCAACCGCGCGATGAGCCGGCTGATCGCGGAAGGCGTGGTGCAGCGCGAAGGCTATCGTCTGTCGTATGCGGGCGAACGGCGGGCCGCCGTGACGACCCTGACCTGCGACCTGGTGCTGGCACGCCGATCACTGCTCTTACGGAGCTATCGCAAGGTTGCGAAAGAGGCGGGCATCGGACTCCGGCTGCACTATTACGAATCGACCGAGGAGGCCGTGGCGCATCTCCATGCATTGACCCTTCCCGGAACGGAAGGCGTGGTGTTTGATCCCTCGCACATGGAAGCCGCGTCGGCATGGGAGCCCGCGATGGTCCGGCTCCTCACGCAGGGGATTCCCGCCATCAGCATCCGCCAGCACTGTTCCGGGGTTCATTGCGTGTTGGCGGATTATACACGTGCGGTGGCGCTGGCCTGCGCTCATCTGGAAGACTCCGGACATCGGGAGATGGCGCTTCTCACCATTCCTCCCCGGGCGCCGGTTGCGTTGGAGATCAGCGAGGCGTGGCGGGCGCTGGGTTCCATGCGGGGTGGCCGTGCCACCGCCGCGCGCATTGGTTTTTACGAGGATGTGCGCGTTGACGCCCGGTTGATCGCCTCGAAGCTGGTCAACGAATGGAAAAACGTGACGGCACTGGTCGTCTATGCGGAACATGCGCCGATCGTGCCGCATCTCCTCGGGGAGCTCGCGAAACGAAAAAGACAGGTGCCCCGGGATTTATCGCTGCTCTGCCTCGGGGACCTGCCTCATCTGGCCACTTCGACTCCTCCAATCGGAGCGATCGCCTTCGACATTTCGCTCATGCAGGAAACGGTCTTTCGTCTTGCCCAGCGGCTGGCCCGTCGGAAGCAAGAGGCCGGATCAAGAGCGATTGTAACGGACATCCGGATACAGCCCTACCTTGTATCACGAGGTTCCGTCGCCCGGATCGCTCCGGCGACCTCCGCAAACGAGCGTTCCCGACCTGCGCGAGCCGTTCCGGTCGTGCAAGCCGAACAGGGGCGCTTCGAATCTCCGGCCGAGTTGAGGAGCACCCTCAGGGCGATGTGGAAGCGCCCTTATTCACTGACGGCGACCGCCACCGCGGCCAAATTCAAGCCGGTCGACCTGAGACCTTTTGTGAATCGTCCCTTGAGTTTCAGAAAAGGCTGGCTGGGCGACCTGCCTCTGACGCACCTGACCGCCGGTGCGCATACGATCCACGGAGTGCCATTCCAGGTGTTGGGCGGGCCTTCCCGCAAGGACCACGGAGCGGTCGTTTTCCGGTCGATGACAAACGAAACAGGCAATGCCCGCGTGCTGCCCTCCTCGGTGACGATCCCGATCGAAGAAAACGCGGATGCCATTTACGTGCTTCACGGGTGCGGGTATGCCCGCTTCCTTGATCGTTTCGCGACCTATGAGTTTTACGCCGGGAACAAGCGCCTCGGCACCGTTCCGCTGGTGGCCCTTGGGAAGCCTCCGCTTGGCTTTGACCCCAAAAAATTCGAGCAAGAAGCGCAGCAGGCGAACATCCAGGATTGGTGGCCCGACTTTCCCCATCTTGATTTCCTGCAAGCCCGTCGCGCTCCGATCGTGGAAGGGGAAGGCCAGGAGGTGGTGAGCCGTCATGTGTATCTCTACACGCTGGAATGGAAAAACCCGTTTCCCGGCCGCAAGGTCAGCCACCTCAAAATCACCGTGAACGCCGATCAATCGACGACCCTGGGCGTCCTGGCTATTTCCGTCTTAAGGAAAAAAATGGATTAAACAGCGGTGTGCGCCGGTCTTCGTCGGTGTAACGCCTCCGGGAGTTTTCTCCGCTGGCCGGACCACAAAGCAGATGCCTTTAGCCCTTGTGGGTTTCTCGATAGGTTTTGGGTGAACAGGCGGTCACCTTTTTGAAGGCGCGCGAAAAATAGTAGGGATCGGAATAGCCCACCTGGGCGGCGATTTCCTTGACGCTCAGTGGGGTGAGATCGAGCAAGCGACAAGCGCGGCCGATTCGCGCGCGGATCAGGTAATCCACAGGGGGGTGCCCCGTGTGCTTTAGAAAAAGCGCGGTAAAATGAGAGGGCGAAAAACCCGCCATTGCCGCCAGCGCCGGCACGTCGATCGGGCGGGCGTAATGCTCCCGCACAAATGCGGCCGCTTTCTCCACGCGCGCGGTAATCGAAGAGAAATCCGCGGGTGCTTCCTTTTGCCGGACAGCCATCCGGCTCAGGAGGTGGCTTAGCGCGAGCGCGGAGTGCAGGAGATGGGTATCGGTGAATTTGCCAGCTTCGAGCGCAGAGAGCGCTTCGTTGAAAAGCGAGGAATCCCACGTGCTCGCACGCAGGCCCAGCACGGGTGCGCGACGGCTGACGGCCAGTTTTCGCAGCAGTTCGGGCACGCCGGTGCCGATGGCGTGAAACCATTCAATAGTCCATGGCTGCTCCCCGTCGGCTCCGTAGGCGTGCGGACATCGGGCCGGGATTACGAGCAAGTCGCGAGGGCCGACCGCATGGCGCACGCCCTCCAGTTCACACCAGCCGCGGCCTTCAACGCAGTGGATGAAGATCGTCTGCGGACATCCTGCGGGTCGCCTGCGCTCGTGCTGACAGGCCGAGCGAAAGAGTCCGATGTCCGTCGGACAGAATGGGCGCAAAAGCGCCTGGCGAGAGGCGCGCACGATTTGTGGCGGATGTATGACGATCAGGCGCTGGCCGGGAAATCCCGTCGCCCTGACGGTGCCGGGGCTTGATTTACGGGAAGCAGGGGAAACCATGATGAATCAGAGGATTGTCCATTCCTTTTGGGGCATTGTCCATTTTCTTGGCACCTCGGATTTGAGAAACTTGAGGCCGTGAAAAATTCCCCCGTCCACGTTCGCTTCGAATCGGTCACACTGCCCACTTATCTGCCGGCCGCACCGGACAAGAACCCGATGTTTGTGGAGAAGCGCGTCTATCAGGGATCGAGCGGGCGGGTCTATCCGCTGCCGTTTATTGATCGGATCGCGGAAACCAAGCGGGACGTGACGTGGGACGCGGTGCATCTGGAGAACGAGTTTCTCTATGTGATGATCCTGCCGCAAATCGGCGGACGCATTCATGTGCTCAGGGACAAAACCAATGGTTATGACCTCGTCTACAACCAGTCCGTGATCAAGCCGGCACTGGTCGGTCTGGCCGGGCCCTGGATCAGCGGAGGCATCGAGTTCAACTGGCCCCAGCATCATCGGCCTTCGACGTTCATGCCGGCGAACGTGGAAATCGAACGCAGCCCGGATGGCTCGATCACGGTCTGGCTCGGCGAGCACGATCCCATGGCGAGAATGAAGGGCATGCACGGAGTTTGTCTGCATCCACACCGGGCGGTGCTGGAGGTGAAGGCGCGCGTGAGCAATCGAACGCCTTTGACTCAAACGTTTCTCTGGTGGGCGAACGTGGCGACGCGCGTGCACGGGCACTACCAATCTTTTTTTCCTCCGGACGTGTATTACATCGCGGATCACGCAAAACGCGCGACCAGCGAATATCCCCTGTGCCGGGATCATTACTACGGGGTGGATTACGGCACCCGGGGAAAAACGGGAGTGCCTGCCGGCGAGAACCCGCGGCTGTATCCGAAGTCGTCGGAGAAACCGGATACGGACATGCCTGCGTGCCTGCCCAATGATCTTTCCTGGTATGCGAACATCCCGGTGCCGACCTCCTACATGTGCATGGGAACGAAGGAGGATTTTTTCGGCGGCTACGATTACAAGGCACGGGCCGGTCTTGTGCACATCGCCGATCACCACATTGCTCCCGGGAAAAAACAGTGGACCTGGGGGAATCACGAGTTCGGTTACGCGTGGGATCGCAACCTGACCGATGCGGACACCCAGGGCGAACATGCCCCTTACATCGAATTGATGGCCGGCGTATTCACCGACAATCAGCCGGATTTTTCCTTTCTGCAGCCGGGCGAAACGAAGAGCTGGAGCCAGTTTTGGTATCCGATTCGCGAGATTGGGGCGGCGCAGCATGCCAATCTCGACGCGGCCCTGGGGCTGCGTCTGATGGACGGCCGGGTGCGGGCGGGCGTTTCCGTGACGCGGAAATTTCCTGGAGCGTGTGTGCGGTTGGTTTGCAAGGGGGGCGTCGTGTTTGAGCGCACGGTGGATCTTTCACCCGGCTCTCCTTTTGTTGATGAAGCCCCGCTGCCGACGCGAATGGTAGAATCTGACCTGCGATTGAACGTCGTCGATCACGAAGGCCGGGAGGTCATTGCGTATGCGCCCAAGGTCCCGTCCAAGGGGCGGCCGGCTGACCCCGCGACGGAACCACCCGCGCCGGAGGCAATCGTGGGCGCAGACGAATTGTTCCTCACGGGGTTGCATCTGGAGCAATACCGTCACGCGACGCGTTCGCCAGTGCCGTATTGGAAGGAAGCATTGCGGCGCGATCCTGGTGATGCCCGCTGCAACAACGCCCTCGGGCGCTGGCACCTGCATCGCGGCGAATTCGCCATTGCTGAAAATTATTTCCGAGCGGCGGTGGAGCGGCTCACGCACCGCAATCCAAATCCCCACGATGGCGAGCCTCATTATCACTTGGGGCTTTGCCTCCGCTTCCTCGGACGCGAAGACGAAAGCTACGAAGCGTTTTACAAGGCGACTTGGAACCAGGCGTGGAAAGCACCGGCCTTTCATGCGCTGGCGGAACTCGATTGTCGCGGGAAGAACTGGCCGGCGGCCCTGGATCATCTCGACCGCGCGCTTGGCGTGAACGCACAGCATCTCGGGGCCCGCAACCTCCGGTCATTGGCGCTGCGCGAGCTTGGGCGCGACGGGGAGGCGAGGGCGGCGCTTGACGAAATTCTGAGCATCGATCCGCTGGACGCATGGGCGCGGGTTCAGCGAGGCGACGCCATTGGCTCCGATCCACAACTCGGGTTGGATGTAGCGCTGGACTATGCGCGCGCCGGTTTTTATCCGGAGGCCATCAATCTTCTGACGCAGTGCAGGGCGGCTCCTGACTCGGGGGCGGCGCCGCTGGTGCACTATTATCTGGGCTGGCTTTGGGCGAAACTGGGGGACGCCCGCCGCGCGCGGAATTCTTACAAGAAGGCTGCGTCTGCTCCGACCGATTACTGCTTCCCTGCGCGTCTCGAGGAAATTGGCATTCTTGAGGCGGCCTTGGCGGTGAATCCGGAGGATGCCCGTGCGCCTTACTATCTCGGGAACCTGTTCTACGACCGTCGCCGGCACACCGAAGCCATCGCGCTATGGGAAAAATCGGTCCGACTCGCCCCCTCGTTTTCCATTCCCTGGCGGAACCTTGGCATCAGTTATTACAACGTGTGCCAACAGCCCGCGAAGGCGCGGACGGCTTACGAGAAGGCGTTCCGGGCGAACCCGACCGATGCACGGCTCCTCTACGAGCGCGACCAGCTGTGGAAGCGCCTTGGCGAATCGCCCGCCCGGCGGTTGCGCGAACTGGAAAAACATTCCCGGCTTGCCGTGCGCCGTGACGACCTGGTGGTGGAAGTATGCGCGTTGCTCAACCAGACCGGACAGCCCGAGAAAGCGCTCACTCTTCTTTCGTCGCGCCGGTTCCAGCCATGGGAAGGCGGGGAGGGGCAGGCTTTGGGGCAGCACACGCGCACGCACCTCGCGCTTGGCCGGCGGGCACTTGCCGCGGGCGATGCGATCGCTGCCCGCGCGTATTTTCAGCAGGCGTTGGAGATTCCCGAAAACCTCGGCGAGGCCCGTCATCTGCTGGCTAATGCGAGCGACATTTGGTTCTGGCTTGGCGAGGCCTCCGCTGCGCAAGGCGACACGACGGCCGCAAAGCGGTGGTGGCGCCAGGCGGCGGAATTCAAGGGAGATTTCCAGGAAATGAGCGTCCGCGTGTTTTCCGACCTGACCTTGTTTTCCATTCTTTCGCTGGCACGGCTGGGGAAAAGGGCAGCTGCCCGGAAGCTGGCCTCGGGCCTCCTCGCTTATGCAAAGCAACTCGCCCGGACGCCGGCGAAAATCGACTACTTCGCCACGTCATTGCCGGCGATGCTGCTGTTCGAGGAAGATCTTCAGGCGCGTCAGCAAATCGCCGCCCGCTTTTTGGAAGCACAGGCGAATTTCTGCCTGGGACGACGAGGTCGGGCGATGAAGCTGGCACGGGAGATTCTCGGGACGGATCCAAGCCACCCGGTCGCTGACTTTCTTGTTCTC
>JAQSWS010000082.1 GCA_029266495.1 Rariglobus sp.
TCAGGCGTCGAAACCGCCGTCGATGGTGAGGTTGGCGCCGGTGACGTAGCCTCCGTCGGGGCCGGCGAGGTAGGAGACGAGGCCGGCGACTTCCTCGGCGCGTCCGTAGCGGCCGAGGGCCATGATCTTGGTGAGGCTGTCGGCGAAGGGGCCGTGGGCGGGGTTGAGATCGGTGTCCACGGGGCCGGGCTGCACGTTGTTCACCGTGATGCCGCGGGGGCCGAGATCGCGGGCGAGGCCGCGGGTGAAGCTGGCGACCGCGCCCTTGCTGAGCGCGTAAACCGAGCCGCCGGCGAAGGGCATGCTGTCGGCGTTGACGCTGCCGATGTTGATGATGCGGCCGCCTTGGGGGAGGTGCACGGCGGCGGCTTGCGAGGCGACGAACACGCCGCGCACGTTGACCGCGATGGTGCGGTCGAAGTCGGCGAGGGTGAACTGGTCGATGGGGGCGATGGCGAGGATGCCGGCGTTGTTCACCAGGATGTCGAGGCGGCCGAGGGTCTTGACGGTTTCGGCGACGGCGGCTTGCACGGCGGCGGGGTCGGCGCTGTCGGCCTGGAGAGCGAGGGCGCGTCCGCCGGCGGCCTCGATCGCGTTGACGACGGCGGCGGCCTTGTCGGGCGAGCTGGTGTAGGTGATGGCGACGGCGGCACCGTCGGCGGCGAGGCGTTTGGCGATGGCGGCGCCGAGGCCGCGGGAACCGCCGGTGACGAGGGCGACCTTGCCGGCGATGCTCTTAGAGGCTGAAGGAGCGGAGGATGCGACGGAGGGGATGAGAGCGTTCATGGGATCGAATGAGTTGGTTTTGAAGATGTGTTGTTTTGTAACGAACGGTATGAAAATAGCCCAAGGGATGCGCGTCAATGATTTTATACCGAAAGGTAAATATTTATTTGAAAGCCGGTTTTTTCGCGGCTTACTGATCGGTATGAAAGCTGAAAATGAAAGTGCGGTTCCCTCTCCTGTGACGGTAGGACGTCCGCGGGCCTTTGACGCCGACCGGGCACTGGATCGGGCGTTGGAGGTTTTTTGGCGCAAGGGTTACGAAGCCACGTCGCTGACGGATCTCACGGAGGCGATGGATATCAACAAGCCGAGTCTCTATGCGACGTTCGGCAACAAGGAGGCGTTGTTCCGGAAGGCGGTGGATCGCTATGAGAGCGAGCGGGCGCCGGTGGCGGGGGCGGCGCTGGCGGAACCCTCGGCACGGTGGGCGATCGAGCGGTTACTGCATGTCATCCTGGAGTCGCAGACGCATCCGGACAACCCGCCCGGTTGTCTGGTGGTGCAGGGGGCGTTGCCCAGCGGTGCGTCGGACGAGCCGATCGCGCGCGAGCTCCAGCAACGTCGCGCGGCCACTCAAGGGGCGATTCGCGAACGGCTGGAGCGGGCGAAGACGGAAGGCGACCTGGCGGCGGACGCCGATCCGGCGGATCTGGCGCGTTATGTTTTCACGGTCATCGAGGGCTTGGCGGCGCAAGCGCGAGACGGCGCAACCCGCGAGGAGTTGCGCCGTCTGGTGGCGGTGGCGATGAGGGCCTGGCCGGCGGCGTGAGTGGGCTCAGGGTGGTGTAGTGATGAATTTTTGAGAGTTTAGAGACGGAGTCGGAATTTTCGGAATGTGTCACGGAGGCGGAAGGAGGTTGCACAGAGCGTCACAGAGCCAGGCAGTCGGAATATGAAGGTTTGGGGTCTTTCTCTTTCCTCTTAATCGTTCTCTTTTCGTCAGGACTTCGGAGGAGAAAGATTAAGATAAAGAGGAAAGAGAAAGAGGTGGAGGTTAACGGAGGCCTCCGGAGATGAGGTGGGTCTGGCCGGTGACCCAGGAAGCTTCGTCGGAGGCGAGGTAGACGACGGCGGGGGCGATGTCGTCGGGCTGGCCGACGCGGCCGAGGGCGGTGGCGGCTCCGAGTTTCTGGAAGGTGTCGGCGAGGCCCTGGGCGTGGACGCCGTCGCTCTCGGTGGGGCCGGGGTTGATGGAGTTGACGCGGATTTTGCGGGCGCCGAGTTCCTTTGAGAACGTGCGGGTGAGGCCGTCGAGGGCGGACCTGGTGGCGTTGTAAACGCCGGCGTGGGCGGGCGACTCGTAGCTCACGGTGGAGCTGGTGTTGATGATGCTGCCGCCGGCGGGGTTGAAATATTTGAGGGCTTCCTGCGTGGACTGGATGGCACCGAGGACATTGATGTTGAAGAGGCGGTGGAAGTGGTCGGCGGTGATGGTGCCGAGCGGGGCGAAGTCGAAAACGCCGGCGTTGTTCACGAGGATGTCGAGGGGACCGAAGGCACGGGCGGCGTCGGCGAAGAGACGCTCGACGTCGGCTTGCTTGGACACATCGCCGGGAAGGGCGAGGGCGGTGCCGCCGGCGGCGGTGATCGCGGCGACGACCTTTTCGGCGCCTTCGCGGCTGGAGGCGTAGTTGACGACGACCTTGGCGCCGGCGGCGGCGAGGTGGCGGGCGATGGCGGCGCCGATGCCTTTGGAGGCGCCGGTGACAACGGCGACTTTGCCGGCGAGGCGGGAGGAGGAGACGAGGGCGGTGGTAGTGGTGTTCATGGTGTGAAGAAGTTGAGAGTTGGGTGATGAGAGTTGAGCGATCGGGGGACGGAGGATTTTGGTGTTGGTTTTTGAGGAGGAGGGGCTGCGGCGGCGACCCGGGTGGCTCGCCTGGCATGACCACACTCTATCGCAAAAAGGCCGGGGCTTGAACGCCAAGGAACCGACGATTTCCGCCAAACGCGGCAGACGAGGGTAGTGAAAGGGAATCTGCTGTCCTGCGGGCGGTTAATCGGACAGTTATGACGGAAGATTTTTGATTTTATGAATACCGCATCCTCGAATCGTCGTGTCGTGATCCTGATGTATCCGTGCGTGCGCGAACTCGGTGTCGCCGGGATCGTCGATGTGTTTTCCTCGGCCAACGAGATGCTGCCCGAGGAGCGGCGTTATCAAATCGAGTATGTCTCGACCGAAAAAGAACCGGGCGTGGACGGGATGTATGGGCAGTCGTTCCGGGGCGGGCTGCATTACTCGGCCTTGAAGGGAAAAGTGGATACGTTGATCGTCCCGGGCGGCAGCGGGATCGTGCGCGAAAGTGCAAAGCCTCCATTGCTCAAGTGGCTGAAGAAGCAGGCGGGCGGGAGCCGGCGCGTGAGCTCGGCTTGCATCGGGGCGTTTCTGTTGGCCGAGGCGGGCTTGCTGAATGGAAGGCGCGCGACGACCCACTGGGCGTATGCGAAGCAACTGGCGACGGAGTTTCCCGAGGTGAAGGTCGAGCCGGATCCGATCTGGGTGAAGGATGGGAATGTTTACACGTCGGCCGGAGGGACCTCGGCGATCGACCTGAGTCTCGCGTTGCTGGAGGAGGACCACGGGCGGAAGATCGCGCTCGAGGTGGCGCGCATGCTGGTCGTGTTTTTATGCAGGCCGGGAAATCAGGCGCAGTTCAGCGTGTCGTTGCAGGACCAGACGACCGAGAACCGGCCATTGCGCGATTTGCAGATCTGGATGCTGGACAACTTGGGGCATGATCTGTCGGTGCCGGTGCTCGCGGCGCGCGCAGCGATGAGCGAGCGGAATTTTCAGCGGGTGTTCACCCGCGAGATGGGCAAGTCGCCCGCGCATTACGTGGAGGAAATCCGCGTTGAGGCGGTGCGGAGGAAACTTGAGCGCAGCACGCAGGGAATGGGCGAGATCGCGACGGCGTGCGGTTTCAACAGCGCGGATGTGATGGCACGGAGTTTTATGCGACAGTTGAAAACGACGCCGGCGGAATATCGCGCACGGTTCCGGTCGTCGGGGATTTGAGGTTGGAGAATTTAAATGGGGAACTCAGGAAACGGAGTGGAACGAGCCTCGGAGCTTGTGAACTTTCCGTTCTTGATGCCCTGAGTTCTCCATAAGGTGTTTTTGATTTCGTTATGGCGGAAATCGTCGGGGAGTTGGCGTGGTGAGGCCGGCGGGTTGGCGGTAAACTGATGACGCCATGAAAACACCCGCCACCCCGCGCACGCAGGCCGTGCGCCCCTTGCTCTGGAACACGCACCACGACCAGCCGGAGGCCCGGCGCATCGCGGTCGTCGCGCTGCTCAACGCGCAACTCGCCGATGTCCTCGACCTCGGGTTGCAGGCGAAGCAGGCGCATTGGAACGTGAAGGGTCCGCAATTCGCGGCATTGCATGGGTTGTTCGATGACGTTGCGGAGGCGCTGGACGAGTTTGCGGATGACCTTGCCGAGCGTGCGGTTCAACTGGGCGGTGTCGCGCGCGGCACGCTTCAGGTGCTCGCACGCGAGTCGCGACTGGAGGCGTATCCGCTTGATGCATTCGCCGGCGCCGAGCACCTCTGGGCGTTGTCGGCGGCGTTGGCGCGCTTTGCGCACACCGCGCGCGAGGCGATCCACGCGGCGGAGAAAACCGGAGACGCGGGCACGGTGGATGTGCTCACCGAGGTGTCGCGCGGAGTGGACACGTTGCTATGGAAGGTGGAGGCACACGTAGCGCTGGAGCCACGCTGGGTGCCCGGGACGTGATCTCGATGCCCGGCTCCGGTGTTGCGGGGTGGGGCGAGGAGTCCCGTTGAGCCGGGATTAGCGGACGGCTCACCGGGATGGTTCGCCTGCGGCAGAACCTGGCGGAGTCGTGCTACTCTTGAACGGGTTTCAGGCGGTGGATCGCGGAGCCTTGCGGGGCGAGGGTCAGGCGGAACGTGATCGCCTTGGTTGTTTCAGAAAGCGGGGATGCGAGACCGCCGTCGTCGAGATTTTCCAAGACATGGCCGTCGGCGGTCAGCTTTAGCACGGTTTTGTTCAACGTGAACGTGATCGCGCGCGGATTGCGCGAGTCGCCGGTGATGCCGGTTTCGAGGTTGCCCAGCAGCACATAGACCTGTCCGCCGCTTCGCCAGAGGTGGAAGGCGACCGGCAGGTGGCCGGGAAGGTCGCCCACATGGGCGGCGGCGGTGTTTTGTTGCGAGCGTTGCCAGGCGCGTCCGAGCGCGATGAAGGGTGCAAGCGAGCCATACTGGCTCTGACCGAGGCAGGAGGAGGTTTGCGTGAAGGGATAGGGCGGCTGCCAGAGGAAATGAGGTTTGCCCCGGGCTTGTGCGACCAGGACGGTTTTCTCGGTTTCGACGAGCACGTGCGCGCCGCCGGCGGTGAGATGCCGGCTCGGCGCCATGCTCACAGAGGCAACCTGGCCGACTTCGTCGCGGGCAAGCGCGGGCTGGTGCAAGTGGTGTTTGCCGAAGCCGAACTCCTTGCCGCCATCCGTGACGCCGATGTCCTCGAGAAGGCGCCCGTCAATCCGGCCTCCGGGGCCGGTGGCAATGTAGGCGGTCGCGGGGTCGAGCAGATGCCTGCTCCAGTCCGCCGAAAGCTGTGCGGGATTTTGGAGGATGTAGCCTTCGCGGGGGACCGGTGGCGCGTCGAGGCCTGCGCCGGAGAGGCATGGGACGCCCCATTTCATCAGCATGGCGCATTCATCATCAATGAGGTCCCCGGGATTCACATCGGGTGCGGACTTCCGCATGGCGGTCATGTGCGGAAGATTGAGCGCGAGCGCGGGGCCGTAGACCTCCTCCAGCTGTCCGGCGTTTTCGATGGCGGCGTTGAGGTTTTTCCGGAGGAACCCGACGTCTTCGGGGCTGAGGAGCTGGCGTCTCCAGTTATGCGCCCACGAAATATACGAGCCGCCGGTGCGGCTTAATCCTTTGGCCGTGGCCACGGCGGCATGGGTGAAAGCCCACATGCCCCAGCGCAGTTTCATCGGTGTCTGATGCAGGGTGTCCCATGGCTCCCAGGCGTCCCATGTCTCGACGAGATGATAGTGGCGGCAGGGAGTTTTTCGTCCGCGGTTGCCCGCGACGACCATGACGTGGTGCGCGATCAGATTGGCGAGCTGGAAGGTCCAGCCGCGGAATTCATGCGTCCACCAGTCCTGCCAGGCGCCAGCCCAGGTCTGGTCGATCCAGACATCGATGCCGCCGGAGGCCACGAGGGCTTCGAGGTCGAAGCAGCCGACGCGGTATTCGCCCACCGCACTGCGGGCGGAGGAGTAGGCCATCACGAGGCATTCCGGATTCGCGGCCTTGGCGGCGGTAAAAAACCCGACGAGTTCACGGCTCCAGCTGTCGTAATCGGCGGGATTGCGCGGACCCTTTTCGCCGAAAGGTCCGACCATTTCGTAGATGGCGGGGCCGAGGAATCCGTCACGGAAGTGAACGGCATCGATCTCCAAAAAGCGGGAGAGCAAGGCCCACTGTCCGGAGAAAAACGTGGCGAACGACGTGCCCTCCGCGATGCCCTGGGGCAGGGAGGCGTAGGGATGGGCGTCGGCCTTCAGGCGTTTGCGATAGTCGATGTTTTTCCAGAAATCGGTGAAGTAGAGTTCGGGGTGGCGGTCATACCAGCCGCTTTGCAAGTCGTAGCCGCCGCCCTCGCCCCAGTCGAATTTGCCCCAGGCGACCATCATGACGCCCAGTTTGAAGTGCGGGAGGCCGGCGCGCGCGGCCTCGTCCTTCAGCACGCGGAGCAGATCCTTGAGATCGGAGTAACCATGGCCGGCCCAGGCCTGCATGGTGGGGCTGCGAAAGGGGAGGGTTTGCGCGGGGTCGCCGGTCCACTCGGTGACCAGGTCGCACAGCCACGCACAGCAGAGCACGATGCCGTGGTCGCCTTCGACATCGCGATAGAGCGGGGCGAGGCGTTCGATCAGGGCGCGTGCTTCGGTGCGGAAGGGTTTTCCTTTGAAGAAAAACAAATCCATTTCTATCCAGCGGTCGGTCTGCATGGGGGGATGACCGATTACCAACGCGTGCGGGGGCCGGAGTCGAAGGCCTGAATGATGAACAGTAGAGCAATGCGATCACGGCGGCGAAACCGCCGGGTGGACGCGGTGCTTCCTCAGGCGAAGCGCATCAGGCTGGCGCGGAGTTGCGTGGCGATCCCGGCGGGGGCGCCGCCGAAGTGGCGCTTGAATTCACGGCTGAACTGGGAGGCGCTTTCGTAGCCGACCTGGAGCGCGGCGCCGGCGGCGCTCAGGCCGTCGTGAACCATGAGCATGCGCGCCTTGTGCAGGCGGATGGTCTTCAGGTATTGGAGGGGCGAGGAGGCGGTCACGTTTTTGAAGTGTGCGTGAAAAGTGGATACGCTCATGCCGGCTTCGCGCGCGAGGGTTTCCATGTCGAAGTTCCGGGCGTAGTCGGCATGAATGCGGTTCAGCACGCGGGTGATCTGGCCGAAGTGGCTCTGCGGGGCGGCGAGTGCGCGGAGGCTGGCGCCGAGCGGACCGGTGAGCACGCGGTAGGTGATTTCGCGGACGATCTGCGGACCGAGGATGCGGGCGTCGTCGGCCGAGTGCAGGCACTCGAGCAGGCGCACGGCGGCGTTGCTCAAGGCATCGTCGACCGGCGTGGATTCGATGGCCTGCGGACGTGCGTTGCCATCGACCGGCGTGGACTCGATTTGCACGAGGAGTTCCGCGACGAGCGCGGGGGTGACGGCGATGGAGAGGCCGAGCAGCGGATTCTCGGGGGTTCCAAAGGTCTCGCATTCGAAGGGCAACGGCGCGGTCAGCACGAGGTAGTTGTTGGCATCGTAGACGAAGGTCCGCTCACCGAGGCGACCGGTCTTCCGGCCCTGCGCGACGATGACGATGCTGGGCTCATAGGTGATGGGCGTCGGTGGCACATGCTCGGTGGCACGCATGAACTTGACGCCCGGCAAGCGGGAGCCGCTGAAGCCGCGGCCTTGGGCCAGATCGGACAGCAGGGAGGCCATGCGCGAGTGGGTGATGGGGGTTGGTTGGATGGCGGCCATGATGGCGGAATAGGCAATCATTTCGGCTTAAAACGCAATTCCGGTCCGGTATATCAGAGAATCAGGCAATAATCCCGGAGGCCTGTGTATTGTGGGAAAACGGCGTTTTCGATAAAGTGATGACGTCGAGGCCGAGGGAATGATCCCCGACCGACACCTCCTTATCCCCATGTCCAACATCGCTCAAAAAGTCGTCCTCATCACTGGTGCCAGCAGCGGCATCGGTGAAGCCACCGCCCGCCTCCTCGCCGCCAAGGGTGCCCGCGTCGTGCTTGGCGCCCGCCGCACCGACCGCCTCGAAAAACTCGCCGCCGAACTCCGCGGCGCCGGCGGCACCGTCGAATACCGCGCGCTGGATGTCACGCGGCTGGAAGACGCGCAGGCCTTCGCCGATTTCGCGCTGAAGACCTTCGGTCGCATCGATGTCATGATCAACAATGCCGGCGTGATGCCGCTCTCGCCGCTCGCCGAGCTGAAAATCGCGGAGTGGAACCAGATGATCGACGTGAACATCCGCGGGGTGTTGCACGGCATCGCCTCCGTGCTCCCGCATTTCAAGGAGCGCAAGGGCGGCCACGTGATCAACGTCTCGTCGATCGGCGGATTTCAGGTCTGGCCGACGTGCGCGGTTTACAGCGGCACCAAATTCGCGGTGCGCGCGATCTCCGAGGGCCTGCGCCTGGAGACGAAGGAAATCCGCGTGACAATCGTTTCGCCGGGTGTCGTTGAATCGGAGCTCGCCCATACGATTTCCGATCCTGCAACGCGGGGAATGATCGAGGATTTTCGCAAGGTGACCCTTACGCCCGACGCGATCGCACGCGGGGTGGCCTATGCCATCGAGCAACCGGCCGATGTGGATGTGAACGAGCTCGTCATCCGGCCGACCGCCGGCGGCCAGTAAGCACTGTTTCCTCAAGCCAATCGCTCCTTCTCACCATGAATCACCAAAACAAAATCGCCCTCGTCACGGGTTCTTCGCGCGGGCTCGGCCGCAACATCTCCCTCCAGCTCGCACGCTCCGGTGCCGACATCCTCGTCACCTACCGAACCGGCCAGGCCGAAGGCGAAGCGGTCGTTGCCGAGATCCGGGCACTCGGGCGCCGCGCCGTCGCGCTGCAACTCGACACGGGCCGCAGCGACACGTTCGAGACGTTCGCCGCTTCGCTGACGCACGCACTCGAAACCACCTGGCAGCGCTCCACTTTCGATTTCCTCGTCAACAACGCCGGCATCGACCGGAAGGCGCCGTTTGCCCAGACGACGGAGACGGCGTTCGACGAGTTGATGAACGTGCATTTCAAGGGCGTGTTTTTCCTTACGCAGACGCTGCTGCCGGTGCTCGCCGACGGCGGGCGCATCGTGAACACGTCCACGGGGCTCGCGCGGTTTTCGGTGCCCGGCTACGCGGCGTATGCGTCGATGAAGGGCGCGATCGAAGTGCTCACGCGTTATCTCGCGAAGGAACTCGGTGCGCGAAAGATCAGCGTGAACACGGTGGCGCCGGGCATCATCGAGACGGATTTCACGCGCGAGGCGCTGTCGCATCCCGGAGCGCGCGAGTTCATGGAAACCCACATCGCGCTCGGTCGCGTGGGCGTGCCCGAGGATATCGGCGGCGTGGTGGATTTTCTCTGCTCGGAAGCGGGCCGTTGGGTCAACGCCCAGCGGGTCGAGGCGTCCGGCGGCATGTTTCTCTGAGTCTGGAAACGGCAGTCGAATGCACTCATCGGGTGCACCTCGGGATCCCGCGAGCCCCAGGCGCTCCGACCTCTTGCGTGATACTCCGTCGTTCGACTGTCGTTTCCGCGCCGAGGGTCACCCGCCGGCCGGCGGATGGCCGCGCAGGGTGGCGATTTCCTTTTGTAACGCGTCGAGGCGGGTGAGGATTTCGTTGGCCACGAGCGGCTCGTCCTTTGCGGGTGGGTTCTTTTTTTCGCCGAGAAAAAAACTGGCGATCACGCCGCTCAAGGTGCCGAAAAGCCCCACGCCGCAGAACATGAGTGCGGAGGCCAGGATGCGTCCGCCGGCCGTCACGGGGTAGAGATCTCCGTAGCCCACCGTCGTGATGGTGGTGATGCCCCACCACAGCGCGTCGTCGGCGGTCTGAATATTGGAGTGGGGAGCGCGTTCGAAGATCAAAATGCCGATGGTCGAGAGTGACAGCACGAGGAACGTGATGGTGAAGACCGAGGCCACGCCGCTTTGCGTGCGGCTTTGGAAGAGAATCTCGAAGAGCAGCCGGATCGATTTCACGGCGCGGAGCAGGCGCACGATCCGGAAGATCCGGAACAGGCGGCCCCAGCGAAAAATCGAGACCTCGGGAATGCTGGCGAGGAGATCAATCCAGCCCCATTTCATGAACTGGAGTTTCGACTCGGCGCGCCGGAAACGGACGATGAAATCGACGAGGAAAAACCCGCACACCAGGGTGTCGATCCAGCGGAGCACGCGTTTCGTTTCGGCGGGCAGTTCGAAGAGCAGCTCGGCCGCGAGCAGGGCGAGCACGAACAGCGACAGGGTGAGGATGATCAGTTGAAACGGATTAAGTTCCTGCAGGGGCGTCGGCTTCTTCATTCCACGGCAAAGGCTTCCGTCCCCGCGAAGCCGGGTCAAGGGTGGTCGCTCGCCGCCGGGGTGGACATTACCGGCATTTGCGCGCATGGATTTCAGCTTCACCTCCGCCGCGTTCCGGCGGCACGCCATGGGGCCACAACACTCCGACTTCATCTACCATGGCCCGCATTCACAACCGCCGCACCGTTTCCGTCGTCAACCGCGCTTACAGCAGTGATCCGCTTGAACGGATCGAATCCATCGCCGGAATCAATTCCGACCGCACACGCTGGACGTTTTCGCAGGCCGCCGCCATCGCCCGTATCGAAGCCGGCACCGATGCGTTTTCCGTCACGACGGGCGACCAGGTCGTGAAGCTGGTCGTGCACGTCCATCGCGGCGAAAAGTATCTTCAGAGCGAGCGCGAGAAAACCCACCCGGATGACTTGATTCAGTTGACGGAGGCCCAGGCGGCCGCGCAGGAGGCGCTCGTGCCGGTCGTGCAAACCGGTCGGAGAGTGCGCCGCTAATACCAATTCGCGTTCAAACCGGGTCCGACGATGACACCGTAGGGGCCGACCTTGTATCGGGCCGGTGAGGCGTGCGCAGGCGAAAAGACCGCGTGGCCTCACGCACGGTGAGTCCCTGCGTTGGCATTGGGCTCATCTTGAACACGAATAAGCAGCCCGGCCTCGTGACGGAGGCCTGTCGTCGCGTGCGTGAACGTCCGGGGATGGGGCAACCCAACGCACACTCCGGTGCGACTGGCGGGCGGTGGCGCCCGGCTGCGGCTACAGTTATTTGCCTTTCGGCCGATTTAGACCCGTCGGGGTTGCGTTGAAGCAGTCGCGGCAGCCCCTGCTTTCCATCCTTTTTTTATGAACTTCTTTCGCTTCCTCGCCATTACGTTCGCGGTGTTCGGCCCCTTCATGATGTCTGCCGCGGTTGGGCCGGACGGCGCATTACAACGGACGGAGGTGACGTCCGTGACTTCACCCGCACTCGCTCCCGCTGCGGTGGAGTCCAGGCCCGCCGGTCCTGGTGAAACCCAAGTGACCGGAGCACCTCACGAAGAGCACGCGACCCGTCTCGACACGATGACGGTGGTCGCAGGCGCGCTGGTCCTCGCGCTGGGCTTGTTCGCGGTCGGCCGCTACTCACGCACGGGCATGCAAGCGTGGACGATCAACGCCCGGCTGACGGCGGGCTTCGCCTGTGTGCTTGTCGTGCTCGCCGGCCTCGCGACCGAAAGTTATTTCAGTCTTCACACGGCATTGGCCGATTTCACGACTTATCGAGCCGACGCCCGGCGCAGCAACTTCGCCTCGGAAATAGTCGATGAATATCTGCAGATGCGAATCGCGGCCAAGGATCTGGTGATCTTCCAGACACCGGAAGCGGCGGGTCGCTATGATACGCACAAAGGGAGGCTTCTGGGGTTCGTCCACGAAGCGGAAGCAGAGATCAAAGAGCCGGAGCTTGTTCAAAAACTACAAACGATCGAGAGCGGGGTGGAGCGGCATGCCGCGCTGCACCTCGAGCTTAAAAAAGCCGCTTTCGCCGGCCGCACGGACGAATTGGCCGAGATCAACCGGCGCATGGGAGACATGGGCGCCCCGATCGGTCATGAGGCGGACGCGCTCGCGGCCCTGTTTATTACGCAGCAAAATCGTGACGGTCCGCGCATGGCGGCCGAGTTGCAACGCACCCAGTCCACCGTCATCTGGCTGGGGATCGCCGCAATCGTGCTGGGGACCGGGCTTGCCCTGATCATCGCACGCAGCATCACCGGCCCGCTCGGGGAGCTGGTTCGTTCCCTGGGCGCCGGTGCCGACCAGACGGCCGCCGCCGCGGGCCAGGTGTCGGCCGCCAGCCAGGCGCTCGCCGAGGGTGCCAGCGAACAGGCCGCCTCGCTGGAGGAGACCTCGGCGTCGCTGGAGGAGCTCTCCTCCATGACCAAACGCAACGCCGACCACTCGCGGCAGGCGAAGGCGGTTGCGACGGCCGCCCGTGATTTTGCCTCCACCGGCGCCGACCGGGTGCAACTCATGCAGGACGCGATGCAGGCCATCAAATCGGCCTCCGAGGACATCACGAAGATCCTGAGGACCATCGATGAAATCGCCTTTCAAACCAACATCCTCGCGCTCAACGCGGCGGTCGAGGCCGCCCGTGCCGGGGAGCAAGGCGCGGGCTTTGCCGTGGTCGCGGAGGAGGTCCGCGCGCTGGCCCAGCGTTCGGCCACGGCCGCCCGTGAGACGGCCACCAAGATCGAGGCCTCGGTCGACAAGAGCCGGCAGGGTGTCGAGATCAGCGCGGCCGTGGCGGAGGGCTTTACGGATATTCAAACCCGCATCCAGCAGCTCGATCAGCTCGTGGCAGAGATCGCCAACGCCTCCAGCGAGCAGAGCCTCGGCATCGAGCAGGTGTCCACCGCGGTTTCCCAGATGGACCAGGTCACGCAGTCCAATGCGGGTAGCGCGGAGGAAACCGCCGCCGCCGCGGAGGAGCTCAACAGCCAGTCCGTCATGTTGCAGGAAGCGGTCGTGCAATTGCAGGTGCTCACCGGTGTTCGCTCCGCGGAAAAGGGCGGCCAGGTCGTCCGTCCGGTGGTCTCCGGGGCGAAGTCGCGTTCCTGAAGAAAAACGCCTGCGCCTCGGGTCCGCGAGTGCCGCGGTGCCGTCGGCCGGTGCGCAACGGGAGATTTGGGAGCGCGGTGGTTCTCGAAGCGCGCGCCTGTGTGCGGTTTGTCGTCGAGTGGTTTCCAAGTGAAACGGCAGGCACTCTCTGGCAGGGCGTGATCGCCGGGGCGCCGGATTGAAGGCGGCGTCCTCTATGGGTTCGCGGCGGTGCCAGCGCTCCCGTCCTGCCTTCAAGCCGTAGCTGGTGTTATTGCCGATCCTGCCACGGTTGCTCTTCCGCGCGCCCGTAGGCGCCTCTTACGGGACATACGCTTTTGTGACTCTTCAATCGTGGCAGGGTCTCGCCTTGCGCGAGGCCGCGCGGTCTTTGTTCCTATGCGCGCCGCATCGGCCTGACACCAGGGCAGGCCCTGCGACTGAAATAACGTCCCGTATGTAGTTGAGATATAACTACGCGATTGCCGTGGACGTGGGCAGGCCGCAGCGGGAGCGCTTTTAGGACCGTGGCGGATCCAAACTGCGCGTAGGCGCGGGTCTTTGCGGGCTTCGTCGTCAACTCTGTGACGACCGGGATCCCTGCAAAAAACCAAGAGCTCCGCCGGATGACGCGCACCGTCATCCGGCGGGACTCTGATTAGGAGGAAGGGCTGATCAACGTCGTATCCAGCTCCGTTTTATCCCCGGAGCCGCCAAGGTCATTTCCGGTGTTGGGGCCGGGAAGGTTGCTGGCGAGAATCCGGGCGATTTCGGCACGAAGACCGGGGGCGATCTGCGAGAGCGCGCCGTTGTTTTGTGCGGCCCGGAGCGCGGCGGTGATCCTCGCGGCGGAGTTGGGCACGACGGAGGTCACGACCGGGCTGGTGGCGGCCTTGTAGGCGTTGGCCATTGCCTGGACGGCCGTCTCGGGGGAGGCGTTGAAAACAGCGGGCACCGAAACAATTTTTACGATGGCGATGGCAATGCCGGCGGCGGTGGACGGCGAGGTTTTCTGAACGGCGGGAATGGCGATGATCCGTGCAGCCGCCGAGGCAATCTCCGCGGCTTTTGCCGGTGCCGCCGCGGCGACGGCGGGAGACTGGATGGTTTTTATGGCGGCGGCGGCGGCCTGCATGGCAGCCTTTGGGTTGGTCGCCGCGAGTTGTTCGGCGGCCGAAAGAACCCCCGCGGCCAGGGTGGCGGCGACCTGTGGATTGCCGCCCGACAAGAGGGCGATGGCCTGGCTGATGGCGTTGGAGTTGCCGCTTAAGACCGCGGCGTTGAGAGCGGGCGGCAGGGGGGCGTTCTGGGTGGACTGGGCGATGACGGAGCCGGCGAGAACCACGGAGACGAGTCCGAGGGAAAGGATTTCTAGAATACGCATGAGATTATGCTGTCAGCCTGAATGCAGGCGGGGTGAGGGTAACGGGGCGGTTACATATACGGCACAAGGGAGTCCTTCCTTAAATGAACCCGGAGAATCGGAGGTGGCCGGTTTGTCGGCCGCACCGGATATGTTTGATAATAGGCGGGTCTGTCGTCCCTTGCGCGAAACGCGCAAAGGCGCGGCAAAACTGCGGGAGGCGCGTGCGAATTCGTTTCGTCTCATTATGGTTCCGCCATGGTTGCCGTGGCTCAGAAATCGCCCGTCCCGCCCGCCCCGCGTGCATCGACCGGCCGGTTGCGACGCGCGTTGAAGTTTGCGGCGCCGTTCCGCCGCACGGTCATCGCGATCAGCCTGTGCACGCTGCTCCTCGCGGGAGCGAACGCGATCGATCCGTTGATCATGAAACAGATCATCGATGGCCTGGGCAGCGGCTGGCAGGTGGAACGGCTGGTCACCCCGATCGTGATTCTTGCGGTGCTGGCGGTTTTTCGCGAAGGCCTTTCCAGCCTCTCCAACTGGCTCACGTGGCGCATCCGCATCGGCCTGCACTACGCGTTGCTCGAGGCGACGGTCGGCAAGCTGCATGCGATGCCCCTGCGCCTCCAGCGCAGCGAAGGCGTGGGCGCAATTCTCACGAAGCTCGACCGCGGCATCCAGGGATTCATCGGTGCGGTCACGCAGTTGCTGTTCAACGTGCTCCCGGCGCTGCTCTACCTGGTTCTCTCGATCATCATCATGCTGCAACTCGACTGGCGGCTGGCGCTCGTGGTGATCGCGTTCGCGCCGCTGCCGGCGCTCATCGCGGCGTTCGCCAGTCCGGAGCAGACGCAGCGCGAGCGCACGCTGCTCGACCAATGGTCCCGCATTTATTCACGCTTCAACGAGGTGCTTTCGGGCATCCTGATCGTGCGCAGTTTTTCGATGGAGGACATCGAGAAGAAACGCTTCCTGGGCGACGTCGACGCGGCGAATCGCGTGGTCATCCGCGGTGTCGGTCTCGACAGCGGTTTCGGCGCGGCGAGCAACCTCGTGGTGGCGCTCGCGCGTCTGGCGGTGATTGCGCTGGGCGCCTGGTTTGTGGCCAAAGGCAGCACCACCGTGGGCACCCTGGTCGCGTTGCTCGGTTATGTGGGCGGCCTCTTCGGCCCGGTCCAGGGACTGAGCGGCATTTTCCAAACGGTGCGACGGGCCTACGTGTCACTGGACGAAATCTTTTCGATTCTCGACGTGCAGGAGCATCTCGGCGACGCGCCGGGGGCGCGCGAAGTCGGCACCGTGACCGGACGCGTGGTGTTTGAGAATGTCAGCTTTCACTACGAGCAGGCGGGGCGGCCGTTGCTCCAAAACATCAGCTTTACCGCGGAGCCGGGCGAGACGGTGGCGATCGTGGGGCCCAGCGGCTCCGGGAAGACCACGCTGATGGCGTTGCTGATGCGTTTCTACGAACCGGTTGAAGGCCGGATCACCCTGGACGGACAGGATCTGCGCGGGCTGCGTCAGAGTTCGTTGCGCCGCAACATCGGCGTGGTGTTGCAGGATCCGCTGCTTTTTAACGACACGCTGCGCAGCAACATCGCCTACGGGCGGCTCGGTGCCACGCCCGCGGAAGTCGAGGCCGCGTCGCGTGCCGCCCATGCCCACGAGTTCATCGAGCGCATGCCCGACGGCTACGACACGCTGGCCGGCGAGCGCGGTGCGATGCTGTCGGCCGGCGAGCGGCAGCGCGTGACCATCGCGCGCGCGCTGGTGAAGAATCCGAAGATCATCGTGCTCGACGAAGCGACCGCTTCGCTGGATGCCGAATCGGAGGCGATGGTCCAGGAGGCGCTGGAGAAACTGATGAAGGGCCGGACAACGTTCGTGATCGCGCACCGGCTCTCGACGGTCGTTCACGCCGACAAGATCCTCGTGTTGCGCGAAGGCCGCATCGCCGAGGCGGGGCGACATCAGGAGCTGATGCAGCGCGACGGTTATTATGCGTCGCTGGTGAAGCGCCAGACGCGCGGTCTGATCGACAATGACACCTGGTCGCCTTCCGCGATGACGCCGGATTCACCGGGCATGACGCTGTGATCCGCCCGCCCGGGGTAGCGGGAGCTACGTTGCTCTTGCAGGCGCGTATTCGGAGCGCGAGCAAGCTCGCGGCCTACTTGGGGAAAGGGGGGAACCCAGTAGGACCAAGGGCCTGGATCTCCGGACCTGATGAGTGATTGTCATCGGGGAGGCTTTGAGTTGGCGTGCTTTCCCGGACCGATGAACTGCGCGCCGGGCGCATCCGGCTTGTTCAACGAACCTTATCCTATGCCTGCACCTGCACCGCGTGGCCCTTCCGACGATGAAAAGCTTCTCCGTAGCATGGGTTACGCGCAGGAGCTCCTGCGCCGCATGAGCGGATTTTCAAATTTCGCGATTTCGTTTTCCATCATCTGCATCCTCGCGGGTGGGATCACCTCGCTGCAGCTGGGGTTCAGTGCGGTCGGAGGCGCGGCGGCAGGCATCGTGTGGCCGCTGGGGGTGGGGCTCTGTTTGCTGGTCGCGTTGTGCATGGCCCAGATTGCCTCGGCATTTCCGACCGCGGGCGGCCTGTATCACTGGAGTTCGCTCCTCGGAGGCAGGGGTTGGGGCTGGGCCACCGCTTGGTTGAATCTGGGCGGACTGATCTTCGTGACCGCCGCCGTCAATGTGGGCGCCTACGGTCTTTTCACCACCTTCATCGGACCGATGATCGGCATCGATCCGGCGAAACTCACCGTCACGCACCAGATGATCGGCGTGTCGCTCATCCTCGCGTCGCAGGCATTGCTCAATCACTTCGGCATCCGTGCGGTCACGCTGCTCACCGACTTCAGCGGCTACCTGATTTTTACGGTCGCCCTCATTCTCACGGGTGCGATGTGGTTCTTTGCGCCGACGCGTGACGTGGGGCGATTGTTCACCTTCACCAATTTCAGCGGTGAGGCGGGTGGCGGCGTCTGGCCTGCGCACGGAAACACCTGGACGATGCTGTTGCTGGGCCTGATGTGGCCGATCTATACGATCACCGGCTACGACGCCTCGGCGCACACCTCCGAGGAAACGCACGACGCGGCGGTCAATGTTCCCAAGGGTATTCTTCGTTCGGTCTACATTTCCGGGCTCTTTGGCTGGGCGATGGTCTCCGCCTTCGTCATCGCGATGCCGAGCCTGGTGGATGGTGCGAAACAGGGTCCGGGTGTATTTGCCTGGCTGATGGACGCGGTGCTGCCGGGGCCGCTCGGCAACATGCTCTGGATCGGCATCGTGGCGGCCAACTACCTGTGCGGCCTCGCGTGCGTGACCTCGACCTCGCGCATGGTCTTTGCCTTCTCACGCGACGGCGGCCTGCCGTTCTCGGGAGTGCTGCGCACAGTGTCGCCCAAGTGGAAGACCCCGGTTGTTGCGATCTGGACCACGGCGGTGCTCGGTGTTGCCTCGACGCTTTACGCCCCCGCCTATTCGACGCTGACGGCGGCTTGCGTGATCTTCCTCTACATTTCCTACGTGATGCCGACGGCGGCCGGCTTTTTCAGCCTTGGCAAAACCTGGACCAAGACCGGTCCATTCAATCTCGGGCCCGTGCTCTTCAAAGCCCTCGCGGTGATCTCCGTGGCTTTCGTCGGAGTGCTTGTCTGGATCGGAGTGCAGCCGCCCAACGACCTCGCGCTTGGCGCCCTCACCGGTGCGGTGATCGTGCTCCCGGTCGCGTGGTGGGCGGGCGTGCGCAAGGTCTTCAAAGGTCCGCCCGTCCTGTCCATTGCCCGCGATCCCGTGGGCTGACCGGAGGCCCGTCGTTTCGCGCCAGGCGCGGGTTTTTCAATAGGGAAATATTTAGATAAAGTAACCTTAGTGATTGGTCATCAGATCGAAAAACCATGTAGTGTCACAAATGATACACAGTTTAGCCGGGGCGTAATTGCAGGAGGGTAGCGGTTGGGGAGGAGTGGCCGCCGATGTTTGTTTATTCAGGCATCATTACCCGGTCAGTTCCCCAACCCCAAACCCCAGATCCCATGAAGTCTCTCACGACGATGGGTGGCACCTGTGCTGCACGCACTCCGGCCACACCTCTTGGCTCCGCTTGCGATCGTTTGTCTTCGTCCGCGCCCCGCAGGCGCGCGGCGTTTCTCACGCTCGGTCTTCTGATGACCCTGCCCTGCGTCGATGTCCTGGCCACCGACTACTACGTCGATTCCGTGGCCGGCCTCGACTCCAACAACGGCACGAGCGTTTCCACGCCGTGGAAAACCCTTACCAAGGTGAACGGCATCACCTTTCTCCCCGGTGACAACGTCCTGTTCAAACGCGGCTCGGCGTGGACGGGAACGCTGACGCCGAAGGGCTCCGGCAACAGCACGAGCCGCCTGGTGTTTGATGCGTATGGCACCGGCCCCGCGCCCATCATCGACGGGGCAGGCGCATCCAACGCCGTCATGCTGTGGAGCAAAAACTACTTCACGTTCCAGAATTTCAACGTGACCAACACCGCGACCAACGAGGGTTATCGCGCGGGCATCCGGCTCGCGTTTGTCGGTGCGGCTTCCCCGGCGGGCGTCACCACGTTCCGCAGTGTGAAACTCCTCAACAACGAGATTCACCACGTGGCCGGCTCCACCAACCGCGACGCGGCGCTCTATGATACCGGCGCGATCTACATCGAGTTTAGCGACTACCAGGGAGCGCAGACTTATGTCGACGATTTGCTGATCGAAGGAAACGACCTGCACAACAATCGCTGCATCGGCATCAACCTGAAGCCCGCGGGCAACTATAACGGCCGGCAGGACTTGTGGTGCACCAATCTGGTGATCCGCGGGAACGTCAGCGACCAAGCGGGCGCGGATCACATCCTTGTCCAGGGAGCCAACGGTCCGTTGATCGAATACAACGCCGGCTACGATGGCGGTCTCATCGGGGCCGGGTATCGCTACATCGCCGGCATGTGGACCTGTTATTTCACGCGCGAGACCCTCTTCCAATTCAACGAAGTGGCCCGCACCCGCAACGAGTATGTCAACGGCGAAGGCGGCGACTCGGAGGCGTTCGACGTGGATTACGGCACCTACGACAACCACAC
>JAQSWS010000157.1 GCA_029266495.1 Rariglobus sp.
GTCGAGGTTGAGCGTGTGGGCCGTGGTGCCTTCCTTGAACTGCAGAGGAAGCACGCCCATGCCGACGAGATTCGAACGGTGGATACGCTCGAAGCTCTGGGCCACGACGACCTTCACGCCAAGGAGGTTGGTGCCCTTGGCGGCCCAGTCGCGGGAGGAACCGGTGCCGTATTCCTGGCCGGCGATCACGATGAGCGGCTTGCCGTCAGCTCTGTAATTCATCGCTGCATCATAGATGCTCATTTTACCGCCCTCTTTGAGAAGATGCTCCTTAACGATTACACCACCGTTACCGTCAGATTCATAAGTTTTGTGAACGGGTGGCTGGTAGAGGGTGCTGCCGCCCTCTTCGCCGCCGAGCATGAGGTTTTTAATACGCACGTTGGCAAAAGTGCCGCGCGTCATGATGCGATCGTTGCCGCGACGCGAACCGTAGGAGTTGAAGTCCTCAAAGCTGACGCCGTTATCCATGAGGAAACGACCGGCGGGCGAGCTCTTCTTGATGGCGCCGGCGGGCGAGATGTGGTCGGTCGTGACGGAATCGCCGAAAATACCGAGCGGACGCGCGCCGTGGATCTCGGCGATCGTGCCGGGCGTGAGTGAAAAGTCCGTGAAGAAGGGCGGCTCCTGGATATAGGTCGATGAAGGATCGAACGAATACACGTTGCCCGTGGTCGAGGGGATCTCGTTCCACTTCGGGTTCTGCTCAGCGAAGTCGCTGTAGAGCTTGCGGAAGACCTCGGGCTTGAGGGCGGCCTGCAACTGGTCGCGCACTTCCTGGATCGAGGGCCAGATGTCCTTGAGGAAAACGGGTTTTCCATCCTTGCCCGTGCCGAGCGGCTCGGTGGACAAATCGATGTCGACGCGACCGGCGAGCGCGAAGGCAACGACCAGCGGGGGGGACATCAGGAAGTTGGACTTGATGTTCTGGTGAACGCGGGCCTCGAAGTTGCGATTGCCCGACAGCACGGAGGCGGCGACGAGGTCGTTCTTCACGACGACGTCTTCGATGTGCGCCTCAAGCGGTCCGGAGTTGCCGATGCAAGTCGTGCAACCGTAGCCGACGGTCTGGAAACCGAGCTGGTCGAGATACGGCGCGAGACCGGTTTTTTCGAGGTAGTCGGTGACCACGCGCGAACCAGGCGCGAGCGAGGATTTAACGAGTGGGTTGACGGAGAGACCCTTCTCGACGGCTCGCTTCGCCAGAAGACCGGCGGCCAGCATGACGCTGGGATTGGAGGTGTTGGTGCAGCTCGTGATGGCCGCAATCAACACGCTGCCATGGCCGAGTTCGCCATGGATGGAGGGCGAGAACGCCACCACCTGGTCCGGCGTCGGACGGTTGTTGGCCATCTCCAGCTCGGTGGTGGGATTGGTGTTTTGCGCGAGCGACTTGGAGAGCCTGACGGGCTCCTGGCTGCCGCCGCCGGGGGCGGCGATGCTCGCGTGGCCGTCAACGCGCACGCGGCGGCCAAACTCCTCGAACGTCTTGCCAAAGCCGTTTTCCTTAACCGGCTTCGAGAAGGCGGTCAGGAACTCCTTCTTCATCGAGGTGAGTTCGATGCGGTCCTGGGGACGCTTCGGGCCGGCGACGCTGGGAACCACGCTGGCGAGGTCAAATTCAAGGTCGGTCGAGTAGGCGATGTCGCCCTTGGCGGGCATGCCCCAGAGTTGCTGGGCCTTGTAGTAGGCTTCGTAGATGGCGATGTCGGCTTCGTTGCGACCGGTGGCACAGAGGTAATTGGTGCACTCGCCGTCGATCGGGAAGAAGCCCATGGTCGCACCGTATTCGGGCGCCATGTTGGCGATGGTGGCGCGGTCAACCACGGGAAGCGCGGCGGCTCCGGGACCGTAGAACTCGACGAATTTGCCGACGACCTTGGCCTTGCGGAGAAGCTGGGTGAGCGTGAGTGCGAGATCGGTCGCAGTGACGCCTTCGCGCAACGCACCGGTGAGGTGCACGCCGACGACGTCAGGCGTAAGGAAATAAACCGGCTGGCCGAGCATGCCGGCCTCGGCCTCGATGCCGCCGACGCCCCAGCCCACGATGCCGATGCCGTTGATCATCGTGGTGTGCGAGTCCGTGCCGACGAGCGTGTCGGGATAATAAACACCGTTGCCATCCTTGAGAACGCCCTTGGCGAGATACTCGAGGTTCACCTGGTGAACAATGCCGATGCCGGGAGGCACGACCTTGAAGGTGTCGAACGCCTGCATGCCCCACTTGAGGAACTGATAACGTTCGCGGTTGCGGGTGAACTCGAGGTCGAGGTTCTTCTGCATCGCATCGGCCGAGCCGGCGAAATCGACCTGCACGGAGTGGTCGACCACGAGGTCGACGGGCACAAGCGGCTCGATAATCTTCGGGTTTTTGCCGAGGCGGGCGACGGCGGAGCGCATGGCCGCAAGATCCACGAGGAGCGGCACGCCGGTGAAATCCTGCAGCACGATGCGTGCGACGACGAAGGGAATCTCCTCGGTGCGCGGGCCGGTCGCGTTCCACGTCACGAGGTCGCGAATGGCATTCTCGGAGACGCGCTTGCCATCGGCGTTGCGAAGAAGCGATTCCAGCACGAGGCGGATGGAGACGGGCAGGCGGGCCACGTTTTCAAAGCCGGCCTCAGTGAGGGAGGGCAGCGAATAAAATTTATGGGTGGCGCCGTCGACGGTGAAGGTCTGCAGCGTGTTGAAGGGATTGGGAAGGCTCACGGAGGTCGGGTCAGGTCGGTTTGCGAAGCGTGGAAATAAAAAACGCGCCAATGAAAAATTTGGCGCGAAGGGGAAATCAGGTGGCGAGGGCTGCTTTAATGGCGTCGAAGTTGGGCAGGTCCTTCGGCGTGGCGGTTTGCTCGGCGTATTTGATGACGCCATCCTTGCCGATGACAAAGGCGGCGCGCGCCGAGGTGTCGCCAATGCCGGCGAGACCGGGGAACAGCACCCCGTAGGCCTTGGTGGTGTCCTTGTTCAAATCGGAAACGAGCGTGATCTTGATGTTGCTGGCCTTGGCCCAGGCTTCCTGCGCAAAGGGGCTGTCCACGCTGATGCCGATCACGCTGGCACCGGAGGCCTCGTAGCCGGCGAGGCCGTTTGAAACATCACAGAGTTCCGCGGTGCACACGCTCGTATAGGCGAGCGGAAAAAAGAGCAGCACGGTCTGAGTTTTCCCAAAATTATCGCTGAGCTTGATGTCCTTGAGACCTTCGGCGGTCTTGGTCTTGAGGGTGAAATCGGGAGCTTTGGAGCCTGCAGCGATGGGCATGGACGGTGTGTTTAGGTTGAGGGTGTTAATTCGCGCTGGTTGCGCGTGAACAAGGGCGAACAGAGTAGAGGGCGCCCGCAGGCGCTCGCAATCCGTTTTTGCCCTTTTGCCCCTTAGAAGATGTCATTCTACTTTTGCTTCTCGCGCCATTAGCGCGGCTGCGGGGCGGTGTCAGGCGCGGTAATCCATCCGCTCACCGCCACAATGCGTCAGCTTGATACTCTTTCGGACGGTGCAGCAGCGGCCAGACGTCTTCGATCGTCGGTGCAACCGCGAGGAGTTCGGCCAGGCCCGTGGATTTGAAGTTTTCCGCCACCATGCGCTGAAAAAACCGCAATAAATCGTCGTAGAAGCCGTCCTGGTTGAAGAGCACGAGGGGTTTTTGAGTGAGGTTCAGGTAACGCTCGCTCATGATCTCGGTCATCTCTTCCAGCGTGCCAATGCCACCGGGCAACGTGAGAAATGCATCCGCCCGCTCCGCCATCACGCGTTTGCGCTCCCGCATCGTTGGCACGACCACGAGTTCGGTCGCCTCGACATAAGCCAGTTCCCGCACCTGCATAAAATCGGGGATCACCCCGACCACGGTGCCGCCGGAGCCCTTCACCGTGCGCGCAACCGCCCCCATCAACCCGATGTTGCCACCCCCGTAAATCAGCCCCCAGCCGTGCATCACCATCTCACGCCCGAGCCGCTCGCCCGCCTCGTAATACTTTGGATCAAGTCTCGTGCTGGAGGAGCAATAAACACAGAGGAGCTTCGGCATGGGAATAAGTTGAGAGCTGAGTGTTGAGAGTTGAGAGTTCAAACCCAAAGCTCGTCTGAACCGGCTGCACCGACTCTCAATCCTCAACCCATCCAGCGCTCAACTTGTCCTCGTCCTACACCGGCCGCCTCGCCCCCTCGCCCACGGGTTATTTGCATCTCGGTCACGCCCGCACGTTCTGGGTCGCCCAACAGCGTGCGCGTGCCGCCGGCGGACGCCTGCTCTTGCGCAATGATGATCTCGACGCTTCCCGTTTCCGTCTCGATTACGTCGAGGCAATGATCGAGGACCTGCGCTGGCTGGGCCTCGTCTGGGAAGAGCCGATGATTTCGCAAACCCAGCGCCTTGACCGCTACCTCGCCGCCTTGGTCC
>JAQSWS010000083.1 GCA_029266495.1 Rariglobus sp.
CTCCTCCTTCCCCGCCGGCAACACCCGCCAGCAAAGCCCCGCCGGCACATCCACCGCGCCCGACGAGAACTCGCACCACACCAGACGGCAGTCTCCAGTCCGCCGCGGCACCGTCCATTCGCGCCGGCACCACGCCGGCACAAAAAACTGCACGCCCGCCTCCAGGCGCCGCGCCACCCCTTCCACCGTATAGTCCATCACTCCTTCCCGAATAATCAAAAACCGATGCGTCACGATCACCTCATCCGCAGTGACCCACTTTTCCGGAAACACCTGGCTGTTCACCGCGGTGACCTGCAATGGCGCCCGCAGCAGGGCCTGCAATATCTCCAGCCGGTTGATCGTTTCCGCCATGCCCGTCATCGCAACACCAAATCATGCGTTTTGTCCATGACATGATTGCTTTGCTCCACCCCTCCCCGCTTTCAATCGCCAGCCGGTCGTCCGACAGTGTCTCGCCCCCTTCTGATGACTTCCATCACCGAGCCTGCCCGTGCCACCCCGGTCTGTCATGAGGCCGACCTCTGCGTGATTGGCGGCTCCTGCACCGGTGTCTTCGCCGCCGTGCGCGCCGCGCGCCTCGGACTCTCCGTCGCCCTGGTCGAACAAAACACCCTCCTCGGCGGCATGGCCGCCGCCGCGCAAGTCAACGAATGGCACTCCGTCAACGACACGTCCGGCACCCGCCGCATCATCGGCGGGCTCACCCTGGAAATCGTCGAGCGCCTCCGCCATCGCGGCGTGATTCAGGAACTCCGCCCCGCCCACCGCGGACAATTTCGTTTCAACAGCGCCGAGCTCGCGGTCGAACTCGACGACCTCGTGCGCGCCCACCGCATCCGTGTCTTCCTCGCCGCCCGCTGCGTCGCCGCCACCCGCGATGGCGCGCGCGTCACCTCCGCCATCATTGAAGATCGCTCCGGACGCCGGGCGATCACCGCCCCGTTCTTCATCGATGCATCCGGCGACGGCACCCTCCTCCGTCACGCCGGTTTCGTCGCCGAAAAACCCACCGTCCTCCAACCGGTGAATTTGCAGGCCATCGTCGCCGGCTTCCACGCGTTATCCGCACCTCCCGCCTGGTCGGACCTGCAGCCGCACCTCGCCTCCCGCGCCTACCCCGAGGCCAACAGCCAACCTTGGTTTTTCCCCGTCCCCGGCGCGCCCGACCTCCGCAATCTCTTCGGCGCACGCCTCAACGGCATCGATGCCTCCGACGCCGATGCCTACACCGCCGCCCTCCTTGACGGACGCCGCCTTCACCGCGCCTACCTCGATCTCGTCCGCACGCATACCTCCGCCCCTCCCCTCGCCGTCGTCGCCTGGGCTCAGGCCCTTGGCGTCCGCGAAACCTGGCATGCCCGCTGCCACCATCGCCTCACCGGCGACGAAATTCTCCGCGGGCATGTCTTCACCGACTCCATCGCCCAAGGCACCTACCCCGTCGATATTCATTCCGCCGAAGGCACCGTCCTCCGCTACCTCGACGGACGCGAAGAACGCGTCTCCCGTGACGGCTCTACGACCTGGCATCGCTGGCAGGCCGGCGATGCCCCCGTCCCCTCCTGTTACCACATTCCCTATCGCACGTTGCTCCCGCGTGAAGCCGACAACCTCCTCGTCGCCGGCCGTCTCCTGGATGCCGATCGCGAAGCCTTCGGCGGTGTGCGCGTGATGGTGAACATGAACCAGACCGGCGAAGCCGCCGGCGTCGCCGCCGCCCTCGCCCGCCGTGACTCCCTCACTTTCCCCCAAGTCAACCCCGCCCTCCTCCACACCGCCCTCAACACCGGCGGCTCCCTCCTCCTCCCCCCAACCAAAGTGTCACCTAATAGGTGACACTTTGCCTTCCCTTTCACCGCTATGACCACCTTCCACGAACCCTCCCGTGACCTTCCCGTCATTCACGAAGCCGACGTCTGCGTCCTCGGCGGCAGTTGCACCGGGCTCTTTGCCGCCGTCCGCGCCGCCCGTCTCGGCGCGCGCGTGGTCATTGTCGAAAAGGACAATTGCTTCGGCGGCATCGCCACCACCGCCATGGTCAACGTCTGGCACTCGCTTTGGAACACCAGCGGTGACCGCCAGATCATCGCCGGTCTCACCGAGGAAGTGATCGATCGTCTCGACCGGCGCGGCGCCCTCAAACGCAACGAGAAAACCCATCCCTCCGTCGGCTTCGCCTTCAACTCCGAGGAACTCAAGATCGAGCTCGACGAACTCGCCCGCGAAGCCCGCCTCAAAATCTATTTCCACACCCAGTTTGCCGCTCCCGCTCCGATCAATGAAAACGGACGCCTCGCCGCCGTCTTCGTTGAAAACAAATCCGGCCGGGGCGCCATTCGCGCCCGCGTCTTTATTGACGCCACCGGCGACGCCGACCTGGCCGCGCGCCTCGGCTGCGAGACCTACCTCGCCAACCACCTCCAGCCCGCCACCGCCTGCGCCCGCTTCAGCGGCTGGGACACCCTCGGCGACACCGCCGGCCGCCTCGGTGAACTCCTCCGCACCCGGGGTCCCGCACATCATCTTCCCCCGACTTTTGCCTGGGGCTGCCGCGTGCCCGGAGCCGCCACCTACATGCTCGCCGCCACTCGCGTCCACGGAATCAATCCCGCCCAGGCCGACGATCTCACTCACGGAGAAATCGAAGGCCGGCGCCAGGTCCGTGCGATCATGAACATCCTCCGCGAAGCCGCGCCCGACTCCCGCCTCGCCCTCGAAGCCCTTCCTTCGCGCCTCGGGTTGCGTGAGTCGCGCCACATCCGCTCGTCGTATCAACTTACTGGTGACGATGTCCTTTCCGGCCGCCCCTTCGAAGACACCATCGCGCAAGGCAGCTATCGCGTCGATGTGCATCATCAGGACAAACCCGGCATCACGCTCCGCTACCTCGATGGCACCGAGGAATACTGCGCTCCTGGCGCCTACGTCCGCAGCCGCTGGCGTCCCGAGACCCCGACCAACCCGACGTTCTACCAGGTCCCCTATCGCACGCTGCTTCCCCTGAACGGTCCTGAAAACGTCATCGTCGCCGGCCGCATGCTGGACGTCGATCCGATCGCCCACGCCGCCGTGCGGGTGATGGTAAACATGAACCAGACCGGGGAGGCCGCCGGAGTCGCCGCCGTGCTCGCCCTCGAAACCGGCCAGCCACTCGCCTCCCTCAATCCAGGCCTCCTCCGCGCCAAATTGATCGAAGGCGGCTCGGCACTGTAACCGGGGAACGGGCAGGGCTGGGTCTTGCGCCACGCCGCAAGACCCTTTTCATCGAGGCATGCGTTTCCTCCTCTCCTGCCTCTGTTTGTCCTTCGTGCTGATACTGGCCGGTTGCGGCACGCCCGCTGATCGCCGCCTGGATGCTCCTGCGATTGAGATCACCGGGCTGACCGCCGGCGGCGATGGCTATGCACTGGCCCTGCGCCTGACCAACTCCAACACCGTGCCGCTGGTGGTGCGCCATTCCACGCACACCCTCTATCTCGGCGACAAACGCATCGGGCGCATCGAAGATCGCGAGCCCATCGGCGTGCCTCCGCTCGGCGCGGCTTCCCACACCGTCGCGTTGCCAAAGGCATTGGCCGCGGACGTGCGTTTCTGGCTCACGAACCACGCCGGCGAGGTTCACGCCTCCATGGACAGCTCCCTGGAAATCGTCATCGGCGAGGACGACTCCATGATCCTGAAAAGCACCGGACGCGGCACCGTGAAGGCGCCTTGAGGGCTCACACCCGGGGCCGCCGCTTCCCGTGGCCCGAGACGTGAGCCGAGGGAGGTGAGGAAAATCCGCCGGGTGCGGCTCCCGCGCCCTCTCCGTCTCCGCCCACCCCGCATTTCAATAATGCGGCGGCCGCTCGTCGAACGCCGGGCCCTCGGCATTCGTCGGCGAAGCTTCGGCCCGCTGCTTGAGGCGCATCAGCTCCGCCTTCAACCGGTCAAGCTGGCCGGCCATTTCCAACATCGCCTTGTCCTGCTCGGTCACGTGGCGCTGCAACCAGGCCAGGCGCTCCTCCAATCGTTCAATTCGCTCGGTCGACACGGGGTTTGGGAGAGGGGGCGGGTGCTGAAGCTTCGGTCATTCCGGCGCGCAGTTTTTCCAGCTCGGGCACGACGACACGCTGGTAGCAGTCCGGACATACCGAGTGACTGAAATCCGTGCCGGTGCGTTCGTTGATGTAACTCTCGATCTGCTGCCAGTAATTTTGGTCGTCGCGCACTTTTTTGCAGTAGCCGCAGATCGGAAGGAATGCCTCCAGCTGCCGCACCTCGGTCGCATAACGCAGGATGCGCTCGGCCACGCGCAGGCGCATCCAGATCTCCTGCAAGTCGAGCGGCTTGGTCAGAAAATCATCCACCCCCGCCTCGATCGCCTCGCGCTGGTTGTCCACGTCGGCCTGCTGACCCGTGAGCAAAATGAAATAAACGTAGTCGACGTTCACGCGATTGCGCACCGCACGGCAAAGGCCAAGACCGTCGAGTTCCGGCATCATCCAGTCGCTGACAATCAGGCGGACGGGCTCCTTCTCCAGCACTCGCAAGGCCTCCGCGCCATCCCGGGCCTCGACGACTTCATGCCCCAGACGCAGCAGGGCCTGGTGGAGAACGGCCCGGGCAACTGGATCATCTTCAACGGCGAGGATTTTCACGGCTAAGGAGGGTCAAAAGGAAAGAAAGGAAACTGCGCGTCTTTCCTTATGCGGCACATACGGTGCGGATGACAATGCCGGATGCGTGCCACGCGGCGCCCCCGGGTTAAAGCCAATGCAGCCACCTCCCCGGCCGGGTCACGGACGGGGGCGGATCCCCGCAAGCGCCCGCGTGACCTCCTCCAGCAAGCGGGCCCGGAAAAACGGCTTCGGCAACACTCCATAGGCGCCCGCCCGCCGGGCGCGCTCGACCACCTCCATGCACAGGCGGCCTGTCATCAACAGCACGGGAATATGCCGTGTCGCCGGATCTCCCTTCAAACCATCGCAGGCGGCCAGCCCGTTCATTTCAGGCATATCAACATCCAGCAGCACGAGATCCGGTTTCAGCCTGCCCGCCAGACTCAAACCCGCCCCGGCATTCTCCGCCGTGACCACCTCATGCCCGGCCGTGGCCAGAATCAGCTCAAGCATGCTCAAAATCGCCGGGTAATCATCAATCACAAGGATGCGCGCCATGGTCAGGTTTTCCTCGGGCGGTTGCGAACGCCCTCCCGCAAACGCGCCTCGCCGAGCATCTGCGCCACCTCCCGGCAGGCGAGGCGTGCGTCCTCCGACTGCTGGAGCTGTTCGATCTTCAGGCAGATCCCGTGCAGGACCTCCAAGATCCGGCGCCGTTGCGGACGACGCCGGATAAACCCCGGGGAATCCGAACCAGGAGCAGGCGTGCACTTTTCCATTTGCACACGTTTTGTAGTCATATATTTATTGTCAACCACAACCCCTCGCAGTTCCAACGAGGTGCCGTTCGTTGACAGCGGCGCGCCCGCCGCCCTATTTCCCAAGCGATGCATTACACGCAGCTATTCCGCAGCCTGAGGGAAGCCAAAGGCCTCACGCTTGAGGGACTGGCGGAACTGGCCGGCTGTCATCGCAACACCGTGACCAACGTCGAGTCGGGCCGCCCGGTGAAGTTCAAGACAATCGCCGAACTCATGGAAAAAATGGGCTACACCGCCCAGTCCGCCGAACTGAAAAGCATCGCGCTTCTCTGGCTCGAAGCAGTGAGCGGCATTCCTTTTTCCCAACCCCGCACCGAAGCCGCCGCGCTCAAGGCCGTCTCCAGCTACCGTAAATCCCTCCGTGATTCCGCCCGGCAACTTGAGACCGAGGTCATCAACCGCAGCCTCGCCGCACGCCAGATCGACCTGCTGCTTTACGCCGTGCGCCACCCCGAGATGCTCACGATTTTGGAAAACGTCCGCGACCTCGTCACCACGTTGAACGCCGCCCCCGACGCCCCCGCGCTCAAGGTCGCCGAGGATACGAAATAACCCGCTGGAGACCGGCGCGGCACCCGCTCAACCCAGGCCGCACCGTGCGAACGCCTGCACCAGCTCGTCGATGCGAATGGGCTTGGACACATAATCATCCATCCCGGATTCGATGCACTTGAGCCGGTCCTCGGGCATCGCGTAAGCCGTAAGCGCGATGATCGGGATTTTTTTGTCCAAACCGGGCACGCCGCCCTCCCGGATGATCCCCGTCGCCATGTAGCCGTCGATTTCCGGCATCTGGCAATCCATCAAAATGGCATTGAAATCATGCGGCTTTGCCAGCCGCTCCAACGCGGCACGACCGTTCTCCACCATCTCCAGACGGTGGCCCAGTCGCTCCAAAAGGCGGCGCGTGACCACCTGGTTGGTGCGATTATCCTCCGCCACGAGCAGGCTCAACCCACGGGCTGAAGGCACCGTCGCCGACGGGCGGGCCGGGGCGGGTAACGGCGTCACGACCGGCTTGTCCAGGATGTTCGCGAGGCACCGGCGCAGTTGCTCCAGTCGCACCGGCTTGGCGAGGAAAGCCGCAAAACCCACCGCGGTGATCTCACGAATGGTCCCCGCCCCGGCCACCGAGGACAACATCACCAGGGGCAGCCGCGCAAACTGCGGATCCGCCCGGATCACGTTCGCCAGCTCGAGGCCGTCGAGCCCGGGCATGTGCCAGTCGAGCAACACCAGATCATAGGCCTCACCCTCCGCCAGCGCGGCGCGCAGGCGGGCGATGGTTTCCAGCGGGGCGGCGATCGCCTCCGCGATCAGCCCGAAGCCCGCAAGCTGCCCGAGCAATATCCTCCGATTATGCTCATGGTCATCGACCACCAGCACGCGCCGGCCCGCCGGGATGCGGGGAGCCAGTCCTTCGGGCCGGATTCTTCCGCGCGAAAGCGGCAGTTCGATCCAGAAACACGAACCTTCGCCAGGGGTGCTCTCAAAGCCGATGGTCCCGCCCATCAGCGACAGCAGTTGCCGCGAAATCGCCAGGCCCAGGCCGGTTCCACCGTAACGCCGCGTAGTCGTGCCGTCCGCCTGCGTGAACGGCTCGAACAACCGGGCCTGCGACGCCAGCGGCACGCCCACGCCGGTGTCGGCCACTTCGCAACGCACCATCAGCTGCCCCTCCCCGCGCGGCGCCGCCTTCACCCGCACGCAAACCTCGCCGTTCTCGGTGAACTTCACCGCGTTGCCGACAAGATTGATCATCACCTGGCGAAGCCGGCCGGCGTCACCCACCAGCAGGTGGTCCAGGCGATCGTCAAAATCATCCACCAACTCGAGCCCCTTGGCATGAGCGCGGGGGGCGAGCAGGAGCAGCGTTTCTTCGATCAACTCGCGCAGGTCGAACTCGACCGGCTCGATGCGCAACTTGCCCGCCTCCATTTTTGAAAAATCCAGGATGTCGTTGATGATGGTCAGCAGGCTCTCCGCGCTGTGCTGGATCACCGACCCCGCCTCCCGCTGCTCCGCACTCAGCTCCATGCTCATCAAGAGCCCCGACATGCCGACGATCCCGTTCATCGGCGTGCGGATCTCGTGACTCATGTTGGCGAGAAACTCCGATTTCATCCGCGACGCGGCGAGGGCGTCGTCGCGTGCCGTCGCAAGGTTTTCGGCGAGTTGCTTGCGACCGGTGATGTCTTCGATCTGCGAGACAAAATGCAGGGGCGCCCCGGCCGCGTCGCGCACCACCGCCGCGGTGAGACGCGCCCACACGATGTGACCGTCGCGATGGAAATAACGTTTTTCCATGTGGTAGGAACGCTCCGTGCCCGCGAGCAACGCACGCACGTGCTCAAGGTCGGTGGCGATGTCGTCCGGGTGGGTGATATCCTGAAAGGTCCGCGTCAGCAGCGTCGCCTCGTCATAGCCGAGGATGTCCAGGAGCGCGGAGTTGACCCGCAACCAGCTGCCGTCGAGTCCCACGAGAGCCATGCCGATTCCGGCAAAGTCGAAGGCGGTGCGAAACTGCGCCTCGCTGTGGCGCAACGCCCCCTCCGCCAGGCTGCGGGCCTGCGCACTGCGACGAACGACCGCCCCCGCCGCGATGAACAGCCCCAGCATAAGCAATCCGCCCAGTAAAATCACCCGCCGCGTCTGCCGGGCCGAGCGGGCGCTTTCCGCTTCCCGGCGCGCGAGCAGCCAGCGTTCGTCACGCTCGATATCGCTCGTCCCGCGCCGGATCGCCTGGTTCAGCAGGACCCCGGTGTTGCTGGAGATCAGCAGGGCGGCCTCCTCCCGGTTTCCCGCAAGGCATAACCGGTAAACCTCGGCGTTCCTCATCAGCTTCGCCTCGATGGGCGGCACCAGCGCCTCCACCCGCGCGCGTTGCACCGGGTCGTCCGACACCAGATCGAGCAATACATTCAACCGCTCCCGGGCATCCTGCGCCCTGGCCTCCCAATCGATCAGATAATCCTTCTCGCCAGTGATCACATAGCCCCTCACCGCCGCCTCGACCTGCGAGATCCGCAGCTTCATGAGGTTGACCGTGGTGATGACACTTTCGGTATGCCCCACCCACCGCGTGGTGGTTTCCTGCAAACGCAAACTCCCGAATGAGATCACGCTCACCACGAGAATGATCACCCCCGCCGCGATAAAAAACGGCATCAAACGCGCGCCCTCGCTCCGCAGCGTGCCGGTATCCGTCAACAGCCAGCCCGAAAGACCCACGGCGACCACCAGCAGGCACAGGCAGGTCAAAATCGCCATGTGAAACGGTTGTCCCCAGCCGGACGCAACCGACAGGCCGGTCGCATAGCCGCACAATGCCACAAAGGCCACCGCCATGATCGCTCCCGCCAGCAACCCGAGCAAATGCGTCATCGAGCGGCGCATCCCCAAGGCCACCAGCACCACTCCGCACAACACAAACGCAAACGCACTGGGCGCCGCCATCCGCCCCGGAAAATCCCCGCTCCCCTTCGCAATCAACTCATCGATTCCGAAACTCAGCCCGGCGATATGCTCAAACGCCGTGGCCAGCCCGACCAAGCCCGTCACCACCCCCGCCGCCATCGTCAACCGGCGGCGCCCCGCCGCCCTCGCCAGAAAACCGGCGCCAACGACCAGAAACGCGAACGCCGCGTTCGCGACCATCGGCGTTTCGATCGACAACAGCGTCGTGTCCACCACCCGCCCCCTCAGCCAGCCTTGCAGCACCCAGCCACCCAACGCCATCAACACGAGTCCGGGCAGGGATAACCATAACGTAATCCGCGGTGGTTTGAGGGGGGAATCCAACGTGGACGAAAGCAAAATCGACTCCTCCCTAGAAGTCCAACCAGGACCGGTCATGAATTTGCATTATGCCATGATGTCATGGAGAGCCGCGGCCGTCGCCACCGGGGCTCTGCACGTGTAACCTTCGCAGACATACGCGAGCGCCCCGCCGTCCGGCGCCGGCTTCATCCCCGCCAGCCAGGGCGCGCGCCTTGCCAGCCAGAGACCCGCGTCATCGCCGCCGGGCGAGGCCAGCACCGCGCGATGCGCACCCGCCTTCGTGCGCAACACCGCCGCCAGCGCCAGAAAATCCCCCGCCTGCGGATCTCCCGCCAGCACCACCTGTCGCGGCGCCTCCAGCGACCGCTCGATCGCGCACAACAACTCCGGAAGCGCATGCGGCGCCTTTGCCCATTGCGGACGCAACGCCTCGATCGTCCGCAGCGCGCGCTCCCGCAAGACCTCGTCATGAAACAATCCGGACAACCGCAGCAGATTCGCCGCCGCCACCGAGTTCGACGAGGGTTCCGCTCCGTCATAATCCTCCTTCAAACGCAGCACGATGCTCGTGTCATCCGCCCGCGAATTGAAATACCCGCCGTGTGCCTCGTCCCAAAACAGCGAATCCATCACCTGCTGCAGCCCCTCCGCCCGGCGCAGCCACCGCGCGTCGAACGTCGCCTCATACAGGTCGAGCAGACCCGCGATGAACAGCGCATAATCCTCCGCGAAACCCTCGTTCGCCCCGCGGCCGTCACGAAAATTCCGATACAACACTCCTCGCTTCGCGTCGAACAGCTCGCGTTCGATGAACTCCGCCGCGCGCACCGCCGCGCCACGATAGATGTCGCGCATGTCCGCCAGGCATCCCGCCGTTGACATGGCGCCACGCGCGAGCGCGGAGATCATCAACCCGTTCCAGGCGGTGATCACCTTGTCGTCGAGGTGCGGACGCGGACGTTTCCCGCGCACCTCGCGCAGCACGTCCAGCGCCGCCCCCAGCCGTTCGGCGGCGGTCTCGGGCGCGAGCCCGTGCGCCTGGGCCGTCGCCGCCAGCCCGCGCCGCTGCATGAGAATGTTTTTCCCGGTGAACTCGTGGTGCGGGTCAAGTTGCGCCGGCACATTCCCCGCGTCCGTGACCCCAAAATGATCGCACACCAGCGCCGCATCCTTCACGTCCAGCACCGCCTCGATCTCCGCGCGCGTCCACACGTAGAAGGCGCCTTCCGCATGCTCCGGTCCGCCGTGGGCGAGCAGTGAATCCGCATCCTCCGCCGAATAAAACGCCCCGCCCGGCGCCGTGAGGTCGCGCAATACATAGCCAAGGATATCACGCGCGATCCATGCGAAGCGCTCGTCACCGGTGGCCAGATGCGCGTCGAGCGCGTTCACCGCGATTTGCGCCTGGTCGTAGAGCATTTTTTCGAAGTGCGGCACGAACCACGCCTCATCCACGGAGTAGCGGTGGAACCCGCCGCCAGCATGGTCGTGAATCCCGCCGCCCGCCATGCGTTGCAACGTGACCGCAACCATCTGCACGGCCTCGCGACCGGCATCGGATTCAAGGCCCTGGATCCGGGCCGCGCGCAGCAGGAAATTCAGGGTTGAAGCGCGCGGAAATTTGGGAGCCCCGCCAAAGCCACCATTCGTCGCGTCGAAGTTTTCATAAAAATACTGGTAGCATTTCTCGAACGCCTCCCCGCCCGAGTCGTGCAAATCAGGCGCCGCCCCGGTCTCCGCGCGACGCGACTCATGGTATTCGGTCAGCGAATCGATGATGCGCGCGGACTCGGCGACAAGCCGCTCGCGATCATCCGCCCACGCCTTGGCGATCGCCCGCAACACCGACGGAAATCCGCTGCGCCCGTGCCGGTCCGCCGGCGGGAAATACGTGCCGCCGTGGAAGGGTTTTAATTCCGGCGTGAGCCACGCCGACAACGGCCAGCCGCCGTGCCCGGTCATCGCCTGCACGTAGCTCATGTAAACCTTGTCGACGTCGGGCCGTTCCTCGCGATCCACCTTGATCGAAACGAAGTGTGCGTTGAGCAACGCCGCGATGCCTTCGTCCTCGAACGACTCATGCGCCATCACGTGACACCAGTGACAGGTCGAATACCCGATGCTCAGGAAAATCGGCTTCTGCTCCGCGCGTGCCTTTGCAAACGCCGCCTCTCCCCACGGCAGCCAGTCGACGGGATTGCCGGCGTGTTGAAGCAGGTAGGGCGATTTCTCGTGAACAAGGGCGTTGGGCATGAATGGAGCCCGTGACATTCACCCCAAAATTGCGCCAACGCAAAGCCGGGAATCCAAAATTGATCCCGAAACGGGAGTCCGCCGGATGCACCCGGCTTTCTCCGGAAATCCCGTTGTCCCCGTCGCGTGGCCATGCCTTGATCAATCCACACCCGCGCCAAAGTCCTCCCTCGACCGCGCGCGCAAATGCCATGGCTCGACCCCCCGCAAGTCCGCCCGCTCTTCTGCCCAACCTGATCGCGGGTGCGCTGACCGCCTTCGTCACCCTCGCCTATGCCAGCAGTTTTGCGCAGCTCATCTTCGGCGGGGCGCTCGAACCTTATGTGGGCCTCGCCCTGCTCGCCGCGCTGATCGGCAGCGTGGTCATCATGTTCACGCTTTCGCTGCGCACGTCGCTCTTCTTCAGCGTCGGCAGTCCCGACGCCAACCCGTCCGCGATCATCGCCGCCACGCTGGCGATCCTTGCGGCGGAAGTCACCGCCTCCGAAGGCGCCGGCTCGCCCCATCTCCTGCCCACGGTGCTGATGTTCGTCTTCATCTCCTCCGTCGGTTGCGGCCTGATCATCCTGGGCATGGGCGAACGCGGCTGGGGACGTTACGTGCGCTACGTGCCCTATCCGGTGATCGGCGGATTTCTCGCCGGCACCGGCTATCTTCTGCTCCTCGGCGCCTACCGAATGCTGACCGGTGCACGGCCGGGCGCGGATGTGCTGGATCGCCTCGGCGCGCTCCATCCCCTCTCCCTCGTCACGGCGCTCACGGTCGCCCTCACGTTGTTCATCCTCACCCGGCGCGTCCGGCATTATCTGGTGATCCCACTGGTGATCGTCGCCTCGATCCTGCTGTTCCATGTGGCGCGGCTGGGGCTCGGCCTCGATCTCGCCGAAGCCCGCCGCCTGGGACTTCTCCTCAGCCCGCTGCAACTGGGCGCCTGGAGCCACGTCGGCCATTTTCCCTACGCCGACGTGCGCTGGGATCTCGTGCTCTTTCACGCCAGGGACTTCATCGCGATGACCATCGTCGTGGCCATCACGACCCTGCTCAATACAACCAGCCTCGAAGTCGCCACCGAACGCGAAGCCGATGCCGACCGGGAGCTGCGCGCCCTGGGCACGGGCAATATTCTCGCCGGCCTCGCCGGCGGCATCGTCGGCGTCACCACCTTCAACCGCAGTCTCCTCAACATCCAGGCCGGGGCCACCTCACCGTGGGCCGCCCGCTGCGCCGCCCTGCTCGTCGCCGCCACGATGCTGCTCGCGCCGGGCGCGGTCGGACTCCTCCCGAAGCCCGTGCTCACCGGCCTCATCGCCTACCTCGGGCTCACTTTGCTCGTCACCTGGACCTTTGCCTCGCGCAAGCGCCTGCTGCCGATCGACCATTTGATCGTGCTCGCCATTCTCGCGGGCATCGCCGTCTTCGGGATCGTCACCGGGGTCACCCTCGGGATCATCATCGCCTGCCTGAGTTTTATCGTGAGCCTCAGCCGCAGCCCGCCGATCAAATACGCCTTCACGGGTGAAAACCGCCGCTCCAACGTCGAGCGCCCCGCCGAGCACATCGCCTGGCTGCGCAGCCAGGGCGCATCGCTCCGCGGCTTCGTTTTGCAGGGCGTGCTTTTTTTCGGCACCGCCCACCACGTGATCGAACAGATCCGCGGCAAGCTCGTGCAAACGCGGTTCGCACTGCTCGACTTCCATCTGGTGCAGGGCGTGGACGACTCCTCCACCCTCGTGCTCGCCAAGTTGCAGATCCTCTGCCGCGACTCCGGCATCGAACTCGTTTTCACCGGCCTCTCCCCCGAGGTTGAAACGGTGTTGCGACGCAATGCGTTCAGCCTGGAGCGCCCGGGCCTCCACTGTTTCGCCGACCTCGATCACGGGCTGGAATGGTGTGAGAACACCCTGATCGCCGAATCGGCCGGGCTCGCCGGAATCACGACTCCGTTCAATGGCTTGCTGGAGCCCGATGAACTCCGGTTGCTGGCCTCGTATTTTGAAACGGTGGTCCTCCCGTCGGGCGCCCGGCTCGCGAGTCAGGGCGAGGCCAGCGACGCGATGTTCATGGTCGAATCAGGACGCGTGGGCGTTTACCTCCCCCTCGCCGAACCCGGTGTATTCAAACGCCTGCGCAGCTACGGTGCGGGCACGGTGCTCGGCGAAATGGGCCTCTACACCCGCGCTCCCCGCAGCGCCGACATCATCGCCGATGCCGACACCCGCGTGCTCCGCTTCACGGTGGAACGCGTCGCCGAGCTGGAAACCGCCCACCCCGCGCTGGCGCTCAAACTTCACCGCCACGTCGTCCGCACCCTCTCCGAACGCCTCCACGCCGCCAATAACGAGGTAAGATTGCTGCTGTAAACCCGTGCGCGTTCACCGCGGAAGCTGGCTGAAAAACCCCGTCTTCAACCCCGCCATGGTCATGACCATCTGGCGGCGCACCCACGGAATTTTTCCCGCCAGCGGAAACGTCAGGTCGCGCAGATGCCCGAGCATCACGGAATCGGATTGAAAAAACGGCGTCATGCTCCGCGTCGTCAGCTGATAAAATTCCAGATGCCGCCGCCGGCGCTTCGAAAAACAGGCGAGCGCATCCTCCAGCGTTTTTTCCGCGTCGAGTGCCGCCGCCAGTCCCGCGGCATCCATAAGCGCAAGGTTCACGCCTTGCCCCAACTGCGGGCTGAGTGCGTGTCCCGCATCACCCAGCACCGCCACCCGGTCCCCGTGCCAGCAAGGCATGCGCACATCGTGATACGCCGCCACCGCCAGTTGGTCATGACGCGTGATCTGATCGAGCAGGGGCGCGGCTTGCGGGGCATGCCGGAGCACGCCCGTCTTCCACGCCTCAAGGCTGCCTGCACGCCACGCCTCCACGTCCGCCAGCCGGATGCTCCAAAAAAAGCTGATCAAATCCTCCGGCGTCCCCGTCGGCAGAAACCCGACCAGCTCCCTCGTGGTGCCCACCCGCTGCCAAAGCGTATCGACCGAAAACGCCTCGGGGCGCCTGCCGATGAACCACAACGCGCCCCAAGGATAACGATCCACCCGGCACGGAATTCCCGACTGGGCGCGTAACGCCGACTGCGCTCCGTCGCAGAGTAAAACAAGATCGAACGGCCCGTGCGTCACGCCCCGTCCGTCACACAACACCGGGCGTCCGTCCGGCTGCCGCTGCAACGCACGAATGGCGTGATCCCATAAAACCGAGACGCCTGCCTCCACCGCGGCTTTGAGCAAAACCTCCAGCAACAACGCCCGATGCGTTCCCGCTCCCCTCAAGCCCGGCGAAACCTCCTCGTAATCGAGGTTCAGCAACGCCCGGCTCCCGCCATCGAGGCAGCGTAACCGCCGGATCGGCGCGGTCGATGGCAGCAACGCGTCGAGCAGGCCGAGCTGTTGCAGCACCTTCATCCCCGTGGGCTGGAGCAAAAAACCCGCGCCCACCGGCAGGTTGACCGGCGCTCGTTCGTAGAGCGTCACCCGGTGTCCCGCCCTCGCCAAGAACACCGCCGCCGCAGGCCCCGCCGTGCCGGCGCCGATGATCGCCACACGAAGATGCGGATGGGCCATGGTTGAGCCCACGATGCGGGGCCGGCCCGTTCAAAGTCAAAGAATCCCCGGACGCCCCGCTGGTTTAAGCGCACAAAAAAGCCGCACCGGCAAAGGTGCGGCCTTCCAAAATGCGACTCGTTTACTTGCCCAGCACCCAGCTGAAAATCAGCGGGGCCACGATGGTCGCGTCGCTTTCGACGATGAACTTCGGGGTCTTCTGGCCAAGCTTGCCCCAGGTGATCTTCTCGTTCGGCACCGCGCCGGAATAGCTGCCGTAGGAGGTGGTCGAATCGCTGATCTGCGAGAAGTAGCCCCAGAGCGGCACGCTCGTGCGGCCCAGGTCCTGGTGCAGCATCGGCACGACGCAGATCGGGAAATCGCCCGCGATGCCGCCGCCGATCTGGAAGAAGCCGATCGAGCCTTCGCCGTTTTTGAGGAGCTTGGCGCTCTTCGTATACCACTCCGCCAGCCAGGTCATGTATTCGATGCCGGTGCGCACGGTGTGGACGTTCTTGATCTCTCCGGTGATGACGCGGCCGGCAAACATGTTGCCCAGCGTGGCGTCTTCCCAACCGGGGACGATGATCGGGAGGTTCTTCTCGCAGGCGGCGAGCATCCACGAATTCGCCGGGTCGATCTGATACATCTTCTTCAGCTTACCGGAGCGAAGAATCTTATACATGAACTCGTGCGGGAAGAAGCGCTGGCCGGCCTGGTCGGCGGCGAGCCATTCCTCGGCGACGGCGGCCTCGATGCGGCGCATGGCCTCGCCTTCGGGAATGCACGTGTCCGTCACGCGGTTCATGTGGCGGTCGAGCAACGACTGCTCGTCGGCGGCGGTGAGGTCGCGGTAGCCCGGGACGCGCTCGTAGTAGTCGTGGGCGACGAGATTGAAAATGTCCTCTTCGAGATTGGCGCCGGTGCAGACGATGGCGTGGACCTTGTCGGCGCGGATCATCTCGGCGAGCGTGAGGCCGAGCTCGGCGGTGGACATCGCGCCGGCAAGGGTGACGAGCATCTTGCCGCCGGCCTTGAGGTGGTCCTCGTAACCCTTGGCGGAATCGAGCAACGCGGCCGCGTTAAAGTGGCGATAGTTGTGGGCGATGAACTGGGAGATCGGGCCCTTCTTGGCCGCAAGCTTCGCGTTGAGGTCTTCGGGGCGCTTCTGGAGTTTGGCTTTTGCTTTCATGTGTTCGTGAAAATGGTTGCCGCAAGCAAACCCCCTCGCCCGCTTACGCCAACACAAAACCCCCGGCCCGCGCCGCACGGGAAGAAATCTCGACGCCGCGCGCTTCTGCCCACAGAGCCAAAGGCTCACACGCCCCATGGATAATAACTATCCGCTCACCCACCCCCTTCACGACAAAGACGGCAACCTTATCGACGATCCCGGCCTCGGCTGGAGCCGCCGCATCGGCCTCCGCCGAGGGCACGCGCGTCGCCTTCCTCGCCGTTCTCATGGCCGCCCTGTGGGTTACCGAGGCGGTTCCGATTCCCGCAACATCCCTGCTGCCTCTCGTCCTGCTTCCGCTCATGGGCATCATGCCCATCCGCCAAGCCGCCGCGCCTTACGCCGATCCGATCATCTACCTCTTCATGGGCGGCTTCATGCTCGCCCTCGCGATGGAACGCTGGAACCTCCACCGCCGCATCGCCCTCGCGATCATCGGCAAGGTCGGCACCAAGCCCCGCTCGCTCATCCTCGGCTTCCTGTGCGCCGCCTCGTTCATCAGCATGTGGACGAGCAACTCCGCCACCGCGATGATGCTCCTCCCCATCGGCGTGAGCGTTTACACGCTTCTCAAGTCCGTCCCCGGCGCCCAACTCGGCGCCAAGGAAATGGGCGCCGCCCTCGTGCTTGCCATCGCCTACGGCGCCAACATCGGCGGCATGGGCACGCTCATCGGCACCCCGCCCAACGCGATTCTCAAAGCCTACATGGAAAAGGCCCACGGCATCGAAATCAGCTTCGGCCAATGGATGCTCATCGGCGTCCCGCTCATCCTCATCGCGCTGCCGCTCGTCCACTTCCTTCTCACGCGCGTCAGCTTCCGCGTCCCCAACCAGGAAATCCCCGGCGTCCGTGAGCAAATCTCCGGTGAACGCGCCAAACTCGGCCCCGTCAGCTGGCCCGAAAAAGCCGTCTGCGCCGCCTTCGGCCTCGCCATCGTGCTGTGGGTCTCGCGCGAAGCCTGGAAAGGCTCTCCGATGGGCAAGCTCGTCACCGACGAAGTCATCGCGATGGGCGCCGCCGTGCTGCTTTTCTTCATCCCCGCCAACCGCCGCGGCGACACGTTCATTCTCGACTGGAAGGGTCTCCAAAAAATGCCGTGGGACGTCCTCATCCTCTTCGGCGGCGGCCTCAGTCTTGCCGGTGCGATGGACAAAACCGGACTGGTCACCGCGCTTGCCGAGGCGCTCAAAGCGCTCTCCGGCTGGCACCCGCTCGCCATCATGTTCCTCGTTACGCTCGTGATGATTTTCGCCACCGCGCTCACGAGCAACACCGCCACGGCCACCGCGTTTCTCCCCGTGATCGGCGCCCTCGCAATCGGCGTCAACCAGCCCGCGCTGCTCCTCTGCGTGCCCGTCGCCCTGGCCGCTTCCGCCGACTTCGCGCTCCCCGTCGGCACCCCGCCCAACGCCATCGCCTACAGCTCCGGCCTCGTCACGTTGCCGCGCATGTTGCGCGCCGGCATCTGGGTAAACCTCCTCTTCGCCCTCCTCCTCCCGCTCCTCATGTGGACCCTCGGCCGCGTGGTGTTCGGACTTTAGCATTACTCCGTCAGATTCTGCTGCGGGCGCACGGTGATCTCCGACGTGGGCGCGGACCACCGTTCGATGGTAGGGCGAACCGTCCCGGTGAGCCGTCCGTCAATCACCGGCTCGGCGGAGATTTCGACGAAGTCGTCGGACCGCCAACGATCACAAGGATAAAGCTAAGAGCATTTCAAATAAAGTTGTAGCCGCGGCCGTGTCGGCCGCGTGGTTCTAAATCGGGGATGCATCACGGAACACGCCCGGCACGGGCGTGGCTACACGACAACCCGATGGTCATGACTTTATTTGAAATGCTTTAACGGAGTAGTGCCGGTCTCCCTGCCACAGTAACCCAATAGGTTACTTTGTCCGCTCCCAGCGAAACCTCCGTTCGGCCTCCGTGATCTTGAGATCATTGATGCTGGCGAAGCGGCGGCGCATGAGTCCGTGTTCATCGAACTCCCAGTTCTCGTTGCCGTAGGCGCGCCACCACTGGCCATCCGCATCGTGAAACTCGTATTCGAAGCGCACGGCGATGCGGTTGCCCTGAAACGCCCAGAGTTCCTTGCGCAGCCGGTAGTCGAATTCGCGCGCCCACTTGCGGCGTAAAAACTCCACAACGTCCGCGCGACCGTTCACGAAGTCGGCGCGATTGCGCCACTCGGTATCGACCGTGTAGGCGAGCGACACGCGCTCGGGATCACGGCTGTTCCAGGCGTCTTCGGCAGCTTGGATTTTCAGGCGGGCGGTCTCTTCGGTGAAGGGAGGGAGAGGCGGACGTGTGGTCATCGGTTTTGGATTCTTAGGTTTTTGATTTTTGATTCGGTCTTAAAAAAGCGACGGGAGTCTTGGCGACGGGTCGGCTCATTTCGCGGACCCACCCAATTGAGCTTCGAGTTCCGCGATGCGGGCGCGCAGCGGCGCGACGGCCTCGGCGACTTCTTCGGCGGTGAAACGGGGCGTGATATATTTCGGGCAGTTCCAATCGAACGAAACCACGTCGATGAGAAACACGCGCTCGACGAGACGCCGGTCCGCGGCCTCGGCGAACTGTGCCACAAGTTCCGGGTGTGCGCGGGCGTCCTCCACGCGGGCGTGGCCGAGGATTTTCAGCCGCGCACGCTGCGGGTAATCCATCAGGAAAAGCGACACGCGGTCCGCCTTCGCGAGGTTGCCCGTCGAGAGCATCTGGCGGTTTCCCTTGTAGTCGGCAAACGCGAGCGAGGTCGGGCTGACCACCCGCAAAAACCCGCGCCGCCCGCCGCGATGCTGGATGTAGGGCCAGCCATTCTCGCTCACCGTCGCCATATAAAAACTGTCGCGCGACGCGATGAACCCGCGCTCGTCTTCGCCGAGAGGGTCAGTCGAAACCGTGCCGCCGGTGGCCATCGCGTGGCCGTAGTAGTGCGCCTGCGCGTCGGCGACGGCCGGCGTGACGAGCGTATCGAGATATCCTTGTGCCATGGGGAAGCGGGGAAAAGGTGAGCGTGAAGGGTGTGAGCAGGGCCAGGCTAGAACACCAGCGTCTGCCAGCCGGCCGCGAGGTAACCGCGGATGTCCGACAGCCCCGGCGTGCCCGGTAGTTCGCTGGACTTGAGCAACGGCAGACCGCACGCCTCGACGTCTTTCGTCGCCCCGAACGCCGCCGCGCATCCGCACGACGCGCCTTTCACGACTTCGCGCACGGCGTTGTAAACCGCATTGGCCGGATGCGAAACCTTGCTCAACTCGGCCGGCCACCGCGTGCCCGCACCGTTAAAAACGACGTCGACTTCGTCGCCGGCTTGCAACCCGGCGTGAGCGACCGCCAGCGCGTTGAACACGCGGCCAAGGCTTTCTTCGGAACCGGACTTGGGATCGGACAGGATAATGATGGCG
>JAQSWS010000012.1 GCA_029266495.1 Rariglobus sp.
GAGGTCGTCGGTCACGACGATCTCGATCTTCACCTTCGGCAGGAAGTCCACCGTGTATTCGGAACCACGATAGATCTCGGTGTGACCCTTCTGGCGGCCAAAGCCTTTGACCTCGGTCACAGTCATACCTTCGATGCCGATCGATGAAAGAGCTTCCTTAACTTCCTCCAGCTTGAAGGGCTTGATGATGGCGATAATGAGTTTCATTCGGAATTAGTTTTTGAGATTTCGATATTAGGTAGTGGTATCCGCAAAGCCAGCGCAAGCTTGGGTTCCTGCGCTGGTTTGCGGAATACTGCGCATTATTTGTGCGCGGGCGTGAAGTCCGGGTAGGCTTCGTTGCCGTGTTCGCCGATATCGAGACCTTCGGTTTCTTCCTCAGCACTCACGCGGATACCACCGAAGGCTGCCTTGACGACATACCAGACAACCAGTGAGGCCGGGAATACAATGGCACCCACGAGGAGGACACCCTTAAGCTGCACCAGCGTCTGGGCCATCGCGCTCCAAGTCTGACCCTCGGCCAGAGTGGGAGGCAAGGCGGCGATGGATGAGGCAATGGAGCTATCGTAGAAGAAGCCCAGCGCAAGGGTGCCAAAAATACCATTCACAAGGTGGACGGAGAGGGCGCCCACGGGATCGTCGATCTTGATCTTATCGAAGAAGAGCACCGCGAAGACCACCAACACGCCGGCAATTGCGCCGATGATGCAGCCGGATTTGATGGTGACGAAGGCACAGGGGGCAGTGACGGCAACGAGACCCGCCAAACAGCCGTTCAGAGTCATGGAGAAGTCAGGCTTCTTCATGACAAGCCAAGCGGTGATCGTAGCGGCGATGGCACCGAAGGCACCACCCATATTGGTGGTAACCAAGATGTGCGAAATAGCGGCACCGTCCATGGCGGCCATGGTCGATCCGGGATTGAAGCCGAACCAGCCGAGCCAGAGGATGAGCACACCGAGGGCGGCAGAGCTCATGTTGTGGCCGGGGATCGGATGAACGCGTCCATCCTTGAACTTTCCGATGCGCGGTCCGAGGACGATGATACCGGCGAGAGCAGCCCAGCCGCCCACGGAGTGAACGACGGTCGAGCCGGCGAAATCACGGAAATTGATTCCGGCAAGATAGCCGCCGCCCCAGATCATGTGACCGCCAATCGGGTAAATGAAGGCGACCAAGATCAGGCTAAACACGATAAAGGCCAGGAACTTGATACGTTCGGCAACCGCACCCGAGACGATGGTCGCGGCGGTGCCGGCGAATACGAGCTGGAAGAAGAACTTCGCCCAGAGCGGAACAGGAGTCCAGTTGATGGCGCCATAAACACCTTCGTAGGTCGCCGTGGAAAACGGATTCATCGCAGCGTAGGCCGAGCCCAAGGCAGGCGAGTTATCCGCGCCACTGACAAAGAAAAGCCCGGTGGTGCCAAAGAAACCGTTGCCGTCGCCGAACATCAGACCCCAGCCGATCACATAGAACGAGATGGTCGAAAGGGCGAATACGATGAAATTCTTCGAAAGAATATTCACGGCATTTTTAGCGCGGCACAAACCGGACTCAACAAGGGCGAAGCCCGCGTTCATCCAAAACACCAACATGGCCGCGACAAGGACCCATACCGTATCAAGACCGATGCGCATGCTGCTGAGCGCGGCGGGATCAATGGGTGCAGGAGCGGCGGCAACTGCCTCCGCGACGGCGGGAGCGGCATCCTTCGCGGTCGCCGAATGATCAAGAGCCAGCGCTGCGAAGACGGCGAACGTCTTCAACAGACCGGTCAGAGGCTTGGACCATAGCTTCATAATATGTCGTGTGTTTGGTGTGTTTGGAGTCGGTGAATGGCTTAAAAACATTAAGCGTGAGTCGGAAAAGCAGAGCGTATGCCAAACCACCCCTTGGTGTGAATTCCATGCATAACAGCGGAGTGCGACAATAGCGCGGCGGACCGGTGGATTGTAAATCAGCTCAGGATACGTCCCGGAATGCCGTCATCAGAATCAGTATAGTTCCAAGCCGCCACTCATCCACAGACCGCTCGCTGGTCATTTCCCCAAGGTAGTGGTTGCACTCCTGATGAGCTTGCGGAAAAGGTGCTCCGTCTCCTCACGCCGCTGTGCACCAGAAGATGACCGCCTTTTCATGAAAAAACGCTCCAACGCATCCATACAACCTGCCGATATCCGCCAGACTTACTTCAAACACGAAGGAGCCCTTATCGCGGCGGGACAGCTTTATTACCTCATCGCATTGGGACTGCTGCTGGCCTCGTTATCAGGCATATTTATTCGCCAATGGCATGGAGTTCTTTCCTGGCCGGACACGTTTTGGGTAGCCGGAGTGTTTATTATATTGGCCGGTCTCTACGCCTTGGTCGGGTATGGATTCCGGCGTCTCGCGCCCTGGTCGCGTTACGGAGCAGGCGCATTGGCGATGCTCTGCCTGTCCTCAGTAATCATCAACCCTTCGGTGCAACACCCTCTTGTTCTCTCGGTGGCACTAATCCGGATGTTTGCCCTGCCGATCGGAATCGTGATCACTCTTTACGCTGCGTATCTGACGCTCTTCGCCAAAGGCACCATGATCTTATCTTCCGAATACCGGCAGGTTATCCGAGACACGCCTGAGGTCCAATATACGTTCTCCAAGCTTTTTTTAGCAGTAGGAATCGCGCTGGTGAGCGTGCAATCGGTCAAAGTGCTGATGATCTTTACCGGCAAGCTGGGCTGACGAGGCCGCTGGTTGGAGGTGCGCCCCTCGCGGCCCAAAGGTTTCCCAACAAAAAAGCCGTCTTGAGAGACGGCTTGGATGCTGGTCGTGCCGCAGAGCAGCGCCACCATGCGATCCAGACCGAAGGCAATGCCGCCATGCGGAGGAGCGCCATAGGTAAAGGCCTTCAACATGTAGCCAAAGCGGCTTTCCACGACGTCGGCGGGAATCTTGAGAACATCTTCGAAGACCTTTTTCTGAAGGGCGGGCTGGTGAATACGGATGGATCCGCCACCGAGTTCCATGCCGTTCAGAACAAGGTCGTAATGCTGGCCGCGCACGCGTTTCGGGTCGGTGTCGAGATAGGCAGCATCCTCCGGCACCGGTGCGGTGAACGGGTGATGGGTCGCCGCATAACCACCACGCTCCTCGTCATACGACATGAGCGGAAAATCGACGACCCAAAGGAATTTCCAATCGTCGGCGCGAATCGTGAGCTTGCTGCGTTTGACGAGGAGCTGGGCGGCCTCGAGACGGATGCGACCCAGAATCGCGCAGGCTTTTTCCCATGGGGCGGCCGCGAAGAAAACCATGTCGCCTTCCTCGATGCCGAGTTGCTGGGTGATCGCCGCCTTCTCCGTGTCGGAGAAAAACTTGACGATGGGTGACTTCCACTCGCCCTTCTCGGCTTTGATAAACGCGAGCCCCTTCGCTCCGAGGGATTTTGCGATGTCCTCAAGCGCCTTGAGTTCACCCTGCGTAAGGTCGGCAAGGCCCTTGGCGTTAAATGCCTTGATGACGCCCCCGCCGGCGACAGTGGCTTGGAATACCTTGAAGGCTGAGTCCTTGAAAGTCGCAGAGAGGTCGGTCAGCTCCATGCCGAAACGGAGGTCGGGCTTGTCGACGCCGAAACGGTTCATCGCATCGACAAACGGCATGCGGAGGAACGGCGTGGGGATGTCGATGTTAAGAACATCCTTCCATACCTTCGTCACCATGCCTTCGAAGAGGCGGTAAACATCTTCGCGAGTGATGAACGACGCCTCGACGTCCACTTGCGTGAACTCCATCTGACGGTCGGAGCGCAGGTCCTCGTCGCGGAAACAGCGGGCGATTTGGAAATAACGCTCCACGCCGGCCACCATGAGGATTTGTTTGAACTGCTGGGGCGACTGCGAGAGGGCGTAGAATTCACCCGGATGAATACGCGACGGCACGAGGTATTCGCGGGCTCCCTCGGGGGTGGATTTAAAGAGGGCGGGCGTCTCGACCTCAATGAACTCCTGGGAGTCGAAATAATCGCGGATCGACTTCGCGGCCCGGTGGCGCACTTGAAGGTTCTTGCGCATCTTCGGACGGCGCAGGTCGAGGTAACGATAAGTGAGGCGCAGGTCTTCGTTGACCTTGTCGCCGCCAATGTCGTCGAGCGGAAACGGGGGCGTGTCGGAAAGATTATGGATCGTCAGCGCGGTGGCATCGACCTCAATGGCTCCGGTGGGGAGCGTCTGATTGACGGTGCCTTCGGGACGGGCGACCACAAGGCCGTCCACGCCAACAACCGACTCGGGCTTGATCTGCGCCGCCTGCACCGCGAGCTCCTTGTTCACCTGGGGATCAAACTTCACCTGGGTGATGCCTTTGCGATCACGCAAGTCGATGAAGAGGATGCCACCGTGGTCACGGATGGAGTCCACCCAGCCGAGGAGCGAAACGGTGGCGTTGAGGTTGGCCAGGGTGAGCTGGGCACAATGATGGGTGCGCTTCATGGTAAGTCGAAAGTCGTTCACCTAAGCGCACCCCGGCGGATGACGGCAAATCTAAAGTCCTCGCCCCGTCCATGTGAACCTAGACATGCGGGGTGTTTTCCTGAGGTAAACGGGAGGGAACGCCTGATGGGCATATCCGGCGAAATCCGGCATCGTGGAGGGGAACACACCCGATATCTCATGACGACGCCCTCTCCTGCTTTTCGCAGCCAAATCATTTTGTCCGTCCAGGTGCGTTCGATGCAGGCTCCTGTCGTCTTGGTTGTTACACAGAATCCCTCCCTGACGAATGCCGTGACGGAGTTCCTGCACCATTCCAAAGGCGATGTATCCGTTATCTGGCTGACCTCGGTGGCAGATGCCTGCCGGCGCCTCGCTTGGAACGCCGCCTCCATGGTCATTGTGGACGACTCGGGCGAGGTGGGCGCCGACGATAAGGGTCTGGCCGCCCTGCAGGTTGCCGCGCCCAACGCGCGTGTGCTCGTGCTGGCGGAAGATGCCGTCAGATCGTAATCGGCCGGCAATCTGACGGAAGACCGAAGGATGACCGTCCGGCGGGCAGTAAAGAACTGAAATCCACCCTGCCCGCCCTCCCTGAGCTCACACTCAGGGCCACGCGTCCAGACGCGTTCGTTTAACCGGCGATCAAACTCACGCCTGTCATCTCGGCCGGCTTGGGAAGGCCCATTAATTGAAGGATCGTGGGCGCGATGTCCGCCAGGCGGCCGCCTTTGCGCATTGCGGTGCCGGATTTCGTGAGTCCCTCGCCAACGACAAACACCTCGACGAGGTTAAGGGTGTGCGCGGTGTGCGGCCCCTTCAGTTCGGCGTCCCACATCTGCTCGGCATTGCCATGGTCGGCGCAGATCACGGCCTTGCCGCCCACCTGCGCGATCGCCGCGAGCAACTCTCCCACACCGGCGTCGGTCGCCTCGCAGGCCTTGATCGTGGCGGGCAGCGAACCGGTATGGCCCACCATGTCGGGATTCGCATAGTTGACGGCGATAAACCCGTATTTGCCGGAAAGAATCGCTTCCTTGGAAAGCGCGGTCACCTCGGCGGCGGACATCTCCGGCTGCAGGTCGTAAGTCGGCACCTTGGGGCTGGCCGGACAGGCGTTGACCTGGCCGGGGAACGGATCCTTGCGATAGTTGTTAAAGAAGAACGTCACATGCGGATTCTTCTCGGTCTCGGCGCAACGGAACTGCGGTATTCCCGCATTGGATACAACCTCGCCGAGAATGTTTTTGAGGCGCTCGGGCTTCGGCGAGACCACCTTCACCGGCAGGCCCGCCTCGTATTCGGTCATCGTCGCGTAGTAGAGATCGAGCTTCGGACCACGGTCGAACTCCGCAAAGCCGTCGAGCACGAAAGCCTTGGTGATCTCCCGCGGGCGGTCTCCGCGGTAATTGTAGAACACAACGGCGTCGCCATTCTGAAACGTCGCCAGCGGCTTGCCGGCGGCATCCACAATCGCGGTGGCCGGCACGAATTCGTCGCCCTTTTGCGTCTCACTGAGCGGCTTGTCGTAGTAGGCCTGAATGGCCGCCTCAGCGGAAGGTGCGGTGGCCGCGAAAGCACGACCGGTGAGGGCATCATACGCTTTCTGCACCCGCTCCCAACGGTTGTCACGATCCATGGCCCAGAAGCGACCGGTGATCGAGGCAATGCGGCCGTAGCCGAGCTCCTTGATCTTTGCTTCGACTTGGCGGACATAACCGAGGCCGCCGGAGGGCGGCGTATCGCGACCGTCGGTGAAACCGTGAATAAACACGCGATCAGCGGGGATCCCGTCCAGCTTGGCCTGCACAAGCAGACCATAAAGATGCTCCAGCATTCCATGGACGCCGCCGTCTGAAATGATTCCCATGAGATGAAGCTTCGCGGCCGGCGAAGCCTTGATACGGGCGACCACGCCATGCCACGTGGCATTGTTGGCGAGCTGTTTTTCCGAAAAGAGCTTGTTCAGGCGGACGAGCTCCTGATCGACGATCCGTCCGGCGCCAATGTTTTCATGGCCGACTTCGGAATTGCCCATCTGGCCCTCGGGCAGACCCACGTCGAGACCGCTCGCCGAGACATAAGCCACCGGTGCGGTGGCCTGTAGCGCGTCATCGACCGGCTTTTTTGCAAGTGCCACGGCGTTCGTGGAAGCTTGCTCGGGATGCGGGTTGCTACCCCAGCCGTCGCGGATGATGAGGAGGACAGGTTTGCGCGGAGTGCTCATAAATTCAAAGCCTTCACGCATGAAGACAGATCAAGCCGGATAGAAGGCTAAACTCATCGCGCTTTTTGTCGAAACCGTCCTTAAATTTGCGCGGAACCGCACCGATATGGCAATGGTCATGCTGAAATGCCTTCCTCGATGAACCTCATCATTCGAGACCAGTTGCTCAACCCGCCGACGTGGTTCGCGTCATTCCGGGATCTCACGCTTTACTGCAACGTCTTCCTTCGGGATCACATCGTGATCGAGTCGGATGACCCCGACCCATATTATCGCTGGATCAAACCCAAAGGCGGCATGGACTTCATCGAGGACTTTGTCCGCCCCGGCAGCGAAGACGGTTTGCACCTCGACATCTCCCACAACTATCCGCGCACCGTGGTCACGGATCGCATCGCTCCTGAAAACGTCCACCGATTGATCGCGTTGATCAGCAATCTGCGCGGCCTCACCAAATCATGAGCACCGGTTGACATTGGCGTAAAAAAGCCGACGAATCCGGCCGCATGTCCAAGCGCGCCGTCCTCCTCGTCAACCTAGGTTCACCCGACTCCACGTCCGTTCCTGACGTGCGTCGCTATCTCAACGAGTTTCTCGGCGACGAACGGGTGATCGACAAGCCCGGCGTGAAATGGATGCGCACCGTCCTCGTCAGAGGCATCATCACACCCCGCCGCGCGCCCAACTCCTCCAAGGCCTATCAGGAAATCTGGACCCCCGAAGGTTCCCCGCTCGTCGTCACCTCGAAAAGCGTCACCCAAAAACTCTCCGCCGAACTCGGCACGGAGGCTCCCGTGTATCTGGCGATGCGCTACGGCAACCCGTCCGTCGCCTCCGTGCTCGCAAAGATGGTTGCCGATGGCGTGACCGACATCCTGCTCTTTCCTCAATACCCGCACTATGCCATGTCGTCATGGGAGACCGTGGTGGTCAAAGTCCGCGAGGAGGCCGCCCGCATCGGCAATCCGTTCCACATCGACACGGTCCAGCCGTTTTACGAGGACGCCGACTACATCGAGGCCCTTTACCAAGTGTCCGCTCCCTATCTCGCACAACCTCACGACATGCTGCTGGTGAGCTACCATAGCATTCCCCAGCGCCACCTCCGCGAAGCCGACTCGTCCCATGCCCACTGCACCGTGGTGGACGATTGCTGCAACACTTGCAGTCCCGTGCATGCAACGTGTTACAAGGCCCAGGTCCTCAAGACCACGCAGGCCTTCGTCAAACGCGCCGGCATCTCCGCCGACAAACACACGGTGTCCTTTCAATCGCGGCTCGCGGGTGAACCGTGGATCACCCCCTACACCGACCATGAGTTGGAGCGCCTGCCCAAAGAGGGTAAGAAACGCCTGCTCGTGATGACTCCCGCCTTCGTCACCGACTGCCTGGAAACACTCGAAGAAATCGCCGGCGAGGGCAAAGAATCGTTCCTCCACGCCGGTGGCGATTGGTTTCAACACATTCCCTGCCTCAACGATCAGCCCCCCTACATCGAGTTCCTTGCCGGCCGGGTGCGCGCCTGGCTGGGAGGTCGCAAGCCCGTCGAGGTGCAAGCCGGTCAGCGCGGGCAGACGCTGGCCGCTGAATAAGGTTGTCGCGGAGCCGCCTCGCGCAACAGTTTCCGCAGCCTTGTCTCCCCTGCCATTGCCGAAGATCGCAGAGTGAATTCCACCGCCACGAACCCGTCCTTTTCCGAAGCCGCCCTGCTGGTGCTTGACGCATCCGGCACCGTTCGCGCGGCCAACGACGCCGCCGGCCGGCTTTGGCAGACGGCGCCCGCCGACCTCGCCGGCCAGCTCGTGGTCAGCTTGTTTGCGTTTGAAGTCACGTCCAGCGACCCCGGCTGGCGCGAGTCGCAATGGGAGGTTCTGGTCGCGACCTCGCTGGGACGTTCGCTCACCCTGCAAGCCCAGCCCTTCGAGCCAGTGCCTCCGATCGACGTGCGCATCCAATTGCAGGCTGCCCATGGTTCGGAGAGCGCCTACTTTGCCCGTGTGGAAACCGCCACCCGCGCCCCGTCCTTATCGGAAAACACACCTGCGGTCGCTGCTGTCGCCGCGGTATCAAACCCCACGCCAGTTGACGACGGCCCCTCCCTTCTGGCCGCCCGGGGCCCCCTAGGTTTCTTCGATCTGGATCTCACCTCCGGTCGCGTGGCCACCTCCCCCGCATGGAAAAAAATGCTTGGTTACGCCGCCGGCGAATTGCCCGACACGCATGAATCGTGGCGGAGCCTGATTCACCCGGATGACACCGCAGCATTGCCTGATCGCGCCGGTAAACCACCGCTCACCGGCAACCGTGATTTCTCCGTCGAGATTCGTCTTCGTCACCGTCTTGGCCACTACGTCTGGGTGCAATCCTCCGGCATCCAGCTCTTCGGCTCCGACCACAGCCTGCAACGTGTCCTTGGCATCAACCTCGATATCAATGAACGCAAGGAAGCCGAGGAACTGGGCTTCGCCAGCGAAGATCGCCTCGACCGCCTCGCCGACGCAGGGCGGCTCGCCGTATTCGATCTCGATTTTGCCAAGGCCGAGTATTGGGGCTCCGCCGCATTCTCCGCCCTGGCCGGAGCGGACGACACCGCCGCCGTCCCCGATGCGCTTCTTCAGCTTCTCCCTGGCGCCGCAACCGAGGAAGGGCTGCCGGCGTTTTTCTCGGCGCCCGATCCCGCCAATGCATTTTTCAGCCAGACGATCGCCGTGCGCTCCGCCGGCGGGGAAAAACCCGCCATGATTGGCGCGCACCGCCAATGGTCGCGCAAACGAGAGTTGCTCCGCGTCGTCGGCTTTATCCTGCCCCTCCCCGCAGGTCTCGGCGACGGGCCCGTGCCTTCCGCGCTCCTTCCCGGCATGCTCGATACGCTCGGCGAAGCCGTGATCGTCACGGATGCCCGCGCCCAACTCGTCTACCTCAACGAAAAAGCGGCGCACCTCACCGGCTGGACCCTCGCCGAGGCCCGCAATCTCAAGCTCGGCGACGTGTTCAAACTCGTGCGCCGCGAGGACGGTCACCCCGACGACACCGCCGTGGACCTCGTGCTTGCCGCCGAGGAACAGCCCCGCCTCTACGCCGAGCACGCACTTGTATCGCATGCCACCGACAAGGCACCGACACCGGTCGTTTGGACCACCCGCCAGATCCGCGCGTCCGGCGAGGGCGCTGCGACCGGGATCGTCGTTGTCTTCCGGGATCCGAAAGAGATGACCCTCACGCCCGAGGAGATCATTCGCGCCAATCGCTTCGACTCGCTCGGCCAGCTCGCCGGCGGCATCGCGCACGATTTCAACAATCTTCTCACGACCATCCTCGGGGGCATTTCCACCGCCAAGGACAACCGCGATTACACGAAGCTGGAGGATGCCGAGAGCGCCTGCCTTGCCGCCAAGCTGCTCACCCGCCAGCTCCTGACCTTTGCCAAAGGCAGTGCCTCCACCGCCCAGCAGGTTGTCGCCACCAGCGATATTCTTCACGATGCCGTGCGCATCGCCGCCGCCGGCACGACCGCGGTCGTGGAGGTCCACGCCCCCGAAAACATCTCACCCATCCAGGCCGACCGCGGGCAGATCATCCAGGTTTTCCAAAACCTCGTCATCAACGCGCTTCAGGCCATGCCCGACGTGAGCAAGGGCCGCGTGCAACTGCGCGCCACCAATGTCCGGCTCGCCGAAAACGACGTCCCTCCCCTGCCGGCCGGCGACTACGTGCAGATCGAGGTGCAGGATAACGGCAGCGGCATCGCGCCCGCCCACATCGACAAGATTTTCGACCCGTTTTACACCACGAAGAAGACCGGCACCGGACTCGGCCTCGCCACCGTGCTCTCCATTGTCCGCCAGCACGGCGGCCAGATCGGGGTCGACTCCACGGTCGGCACCGGCACGACCTTTACGTTGTTTTTCCCGAAGGCCGACCGCCCCGTGGAGACCGCCGCACGCATCGCGCCCGCCCTGCGTTTTGGCACCGGCCGCATCCTATTCCTCGACGACGATCCCAAGATTTGCGAACTCACCGGCGGCATGCTCACGAGTCTTGAATACACCCACGACATCGTTCGCACGGGCGAGGATGCGATCGCCTTTTACCGGCGCTATCTCAACGTCGGCCGGCCCTACGACGCAGTCGTCCTGGATCTCAACGTCGTGGGCGGCATGGGCGGCGAGGAATGCTTCAAACACCTTCGCGACCTGCACCCCGAGGTGCGCGCGATCGTCAACAGCGGCTACGACAGCGAAGACATGGCCCGCCATTATCTCGACATGGGTTTCGTCGGCTACCTCACGAAGCCCTACCGCGTCGGCGATCTCGGCCGCGCGCTCAAGGCCGCGCTGGGCAAGACGTAAAAACCGTCACTCCCGCCAGGTGAACGCATGGCACAACGCCACGCCCGCTGCGTCAGCCTCGTCGCTCGCCAGCATGCTGCCGTGTCCGAGCATCGCCATCACCGAGCGGGCCATCTGCTCCTTGCTCGCCCGGCCTCCCCCCGTCACCGCCTGCTTCACCCGCAAGGGCGCGTATTCAAAAACATCCAGCCCGCCCAGCGCCGCCGCCGAGATCGCCGCGCCCCGCGCCGCGCCGAGGATCTGCGCCGTCTGAAAATTCTGCACGAAAATCGTCTGCTCCAGCGCCACGTGCCGCACGGTGTAGTCCGCCAGGAACGCCGCGACCGCGCGGTGGATTTCCCCCAGTGCATACGACATCGGACGACTCGCCGGAATTTTCACCGTCCGGCATTTCAACAACACCGGCTGGCGTGCGTGCGAAAACTCGATCAACGCCAGTCCCGTCCCCCGCAGCGACGGATCGATCCCCAGCACCGTGCCGATAAACGGCGTGCGTTGCAGCGAGAACGTCGCCTGCGAGCCGCCTGCGCCGGCCGTGCGTGACGGCCCCGCCTTCGGCGCGGGCATCGCCCCGCCCGCCAGCTTCGCCGCCCACATTTGTCTGACGTTCATCCGCGCCATGTTTAAAAGAAGAGCAACCTTACGCCCGCCACCGCGCTCAGGCCAAGCGCCAGGTTTTCAAATAACTTCTGGTTGATCTTCGGCAGCAGCTTCCGCCCCAGCATCGCCCCGAGAAACACCGCCGGGGCCAGCATGAGATTGAAGCCAAAACTGTCCGTCGTGATCAGCCCCAAATCCACCATGAACGGCACCTTGAACACATTGAGCAGCAGGAAAAACACCGCGCCCGTCCCCACGTATTCCATCTTCGGCAGCCGCATCGCCAGCAGGTAAATCGCCATGAGCGGACCCGCCGCGTTCGCCACCAGCGTCGTGAATCCCGCCAGCACGCCCACCGTCGGCGCAAACCAGGCGCCCAGCTCCTCGACTTCGCCCGGCTTCAACCGCGAGCGTCGCCACAGTTGCGTCGCCACCATCACCAGAATGATCGTCCCGATCAACACGCGGGCCTGCCGGTCGTCGATCCGCCCCATCGCAAAATAACCCAGCAACACGCCCGCCGCCGTCCAGGGCATCAACCGCCACACATGCGCCCATTTCGCGTGTGTCCGATAAGACCACACCGCCACCACATCGCCGAAGATCAACAGCGGAAGCACGAACCCGCTCGACTGCTTCGCCGGAATGACATTCGCGAACATCACGACAAACAACATGCCGAGACCCGCAATGCCGGTCTTGGAAATACCCACGAGCAGCGCCCCGCAAAGCGCCAGCACCAGTTGCCAGGGTTCGAGGTTCATGCGCCGGCCTCCTTCGCAAACGTCCCGCCGCTCACCCGGAATACCTCCCAGGTCCCCAGCTCCGCGTCGGGCAGCGTCGTGCCGGTCGCGATCACCTGGCGCGCCTCTCCCAAGGTCGCCCAAAAACGCCTTCTCCGCTGCGGATCGAGTTCACCCAGCACATCGTCCGCGAGCAACAGCGGCTCCACGCCCGAGCGCGCGCGGAAGAAGCTCACCTGCGCCAGTTGCAACGCGAGCACCAGGCTGCGTTGCTGCCCTTCCGAACCGAACTCCTTCGCCGCCCGTTCTTCCAGGGTGAACAGCAACTCGTCGCGGTGCAGCCCCGCCAGCGTGGTTCGAAACTGCTGGTCGCGCGTCCGTCCCCGCTCGAACACCCCGAGCCACCCGTGCGCATTCTCCGCCGTCACGTCCGGCGCGTAACGCAGCCCCGCGCGTTCGGCACCGTCGGCGATTTGCGAGTAAGCCGCCGCCACGTGCCCCGCCAGCTCCGCCACGCCCGCCTCCCGTTTCACCTGCAATTCCGCCGCCGCGGCCGCGAGGGGTTTCTCAAACGCGCTCAGCTCGGCGCCCCCCGCCGCTCCGCCGCGTTTCAACAACGCGTTTCGCTCGGCCAGCGCCTTGTGATAACCCTGCAACGCGCGCAGGTAGGCCGTGTCCATCGCCGCCAGCGTGAAATCCAGCCACCGCCGTCGCAACCCGGGCGCGCCGCGCACGAGCTGCTGGTCCTGCGACGAAAACACCACCGTCGGAAACCGCCCGAGATAATCGCCCAGCCGCGTCACTTTTTCGCCATCGCACCACACTTCTTTGCCGCCGCTGCGCAGCTTGATCACGAGCTTGGTCGGCCCGAGTCGTTCATGCTCAAACTCGCATGCCAGCGCCGCCTCCGGCTGTCCGTGCGCGATCAGCACGCGCGTGTCCGCCGTCCGGAACGACCTCAATGCGCTCACGAAGCCCGCCGCCTCCAGCAGATTCGTTTTCCCCTGCCCGTTCGCGCCCACGAAAAACTGCTGCCTTCCGGCGAACGTGAGCTCGGCGAGGGCGATATTGCGAAAATGCTGCAGGGTAATCCGGCGAAGGCGCATGAAAGGGAACGCGCATTAGGCAGACATCCGCCCGTCACCGGAATCAAATTCCAACGCAAAAATCCCATCCTTGTCCGCCGTCCCCGCGTTCACTCGTTATGCACCGTCCGCACTTTCGCTTGTTTTGCCACAAACCCCTGCGAGCGTTTGCCATCTGTCGCATCCTGATTCCAGTCCCTGCTTCCTTTAACATGCAGCTGAAACACGTTCTCCCGTTCGCAACCCTCGGCGCCGCGCTCGCCCTCGCAGGCTGCGCAAAAAAATCCACCGCAGCCAGCGCGCCCGCCCCCGTCGAAGTCGGGGTGATCACCGTCGCCGCCACCCCCCTTACACTCACGCAGGAATTGCCCGGCCGCACCTCCGCCTTCCGCATCGCCGAGGTTCGCGCACGCGTCAGCGGCATCGTCCTGAAACGGCACTTCACCGAGGGCGGCGACGTGAAGGAGGGTCAGCTCCTCTACACCATTGATCCCGCGCCCTACCAGGCCGCACTCGACAGCGCCAAAGCCAACCTCGCCCGCGCCGAGGCCAACGCCGCCGTCACCCAGCTCCAGGCCAATCGCTCCAAAAAGCTCATCGAGGCCCAGGCCATCAGCCAGCAGGAATACGATGACGTCGCCGCCGCCGACCTCGCCGCCCAGGCCGATGTCGCCGCCGCCCGGGCCGCCGTGCAAACCGCAGGCATCAACATCGGCTACACCCAGGTCACCGCCCCCGTCTCCGGCCGCATCGGCCTGTCCCAGGTCACCGAGGGCGCCTATGTCCAGCAGGGCACCGCCACCCTTCTCGCCACCGTCCAGCAGCTCGACCCACTCTACGTCGACCTCACCCAATCGAGCACCGAACTGCTCCGCCTCCGTCGCGCCTTCGCCGAGGGCAAGCTCCAGCGCTCCCACGACGGCGGCGCCCGGGCCAAACTTCTCCTGGATGACGGCCGCATCTACGCCGAGGACGGCACGCTCCAGTTCTCCGATGTCACCGTCGATCCTTCCACCAGCTCGATCACCCTCCGCGCCCTTTTCCCCAATCCCAAAAACGACCTGCTCCCCGGGATGTTTGTCCGCGCCCGCCTCGAGGAAGGCAGCACGCCCGACGCAATCCTCGTTCCGCAACTCGGCGTGACGCGCAACACCCGGGGCGAAGCCACCGCGCTCGTCGTCGGCGCCGATAACAAGGTCGAACTCCGCGTGCTCAAGACCGACCGCACCGTCGGCAACCAGTGGCTGGTCTCCGACGGCCTCAAGCCCGGCGACCAGCTCATCGTGCAAAATCTCCAGCGTATTCGCCCCGGCGCCGCCGTGAAGCCGATCCCCGCCACCAACGTCCCCGCGGTTCAATCCACCGTCGCCGCCGCCCGCTAATCACCATGGCACGCTTCTTCATCGACCGTCCCATCTTCGCATGGGTGATCGCCATCGTCATCATGGTGGCCGGCATTCTTTCCATCCTCGGCCTGCCCATCTCGCAATACCCGAGCATCGCCCCGCCCGCCATCACCATCAACGCCGTCTATCCCGGCGCCTCCGCCAAGACGCTCGAAGACACCGTCACCCAGGTCATCGAGCAAAAACTCAACGGCATCGACAACCTCCGCTACATGGAGTCCACCAGCGACTCCGCCGGCAATGTCGCGATCACCCTCACCTTCAACGGCGGCACCAATCCCGACACCGCCCAGGTGCAGGTGCAGAACAAGCTCGCCCTCGCCATGCCGCTCCTTCCGCAGGAGGTGCAGCAGCAGGGCGTCCGCGTCAGCAAGTCCGTGCGCAACTTCCTCCTCGTGGTCGGCTTCGTCTCCGCCGACGGCTCCCTCTCCGCCGCCGACCTCGGTGATTTTCTCGTCAGTTCCGTCCAGGAGCCGCTCAGCCGCGTCCCCGGCGTCGGCGACATCCAGGTATTCGGAACCCAATACGCGATGCGCATCTGGCTCGATCCCGGCAAACTCAACAATTTCCGGCTCAGCACCACGGAGGTCGCCGCCGCCATCCAGGCGCAAAACGCCCAGGTCTCCGCCGGCCAGCTGGGCGGCCTGCCCTCCGTCAAGGGCCAGCTTCTCAACGCCACCATCGTCGCGCAGACGCGCCTCGAGACCCCCGAGCAGTTCGGACGCATCCTCCTCCGCGTCAATCCCGACGGCTCGCGCGTGCTCCTGCGCGACGTCGCGCGCATCGAACTCGGCAGCGAAAACTACACCAACAACGCGCGCTTCAGCGCCCAGCCCGCCGCCGGCATGGCCATCCGCCCCGCCGTCGGTTCCAACGCCCTCGAAACCGTCGACGCCATCCGCGCCAAGGTCGCCGAACTCGAGCCGTTTTTTCCGCCTGGTGTGAAGGCCGTCTTCCCGCTCGATACCACGCCGTTCGTCCGTCTCTCCATCAAAGAGGTCATCAAGACCCTCGTCGAGGCCGTCATCCTGGTTTTCCTGGTGATGTATCTCTTCCTGCAAAATTTCCGCGCCACGCTCATTCCCACCATCGCCGTGCCCGTCGTGCTGCTGGGCACGTTTGCAATCATGGCGATCGCCGGCTTCTCCATCAACACGCTCACTCTCTTCGGGGTCGTGCTCGCCATCGGCCTGCTCGTGGACGACGCCATCGTGGTCGTCGAAAACGTCGAGCGCATCATGTCCGAGGAGGGCCTCTCCCCGCTCGAAGCCACGCGAAAATCCATGGACCAGATCACCGGCGCGCTCGTCGGCATCGGCCTGGTGCTCTCCGCCGTGTTCGTTCCGATGGCGTTTTTCAGCGGCTCGACCGGCGTCATCTATCGCCAGTTCTCCATCACCATCGTCTCGGCCATGGCGCTATCCGTCCTCGTCGCGATCGTGCTCACGCCCGCCCTCTGCGCCACCCTGCTCAAACCCATTGCCAAGGGTCACCACGCCTCCGATCGGGGCTTCTTCGGCTGGTTCAACAAGGTCTTCGATCGCAACGCCGATCGCTATGCCTCCGGTGTCGGCGGACTCATCCGTCGCGGCAGGCGCTCGATGCTCGCCTACGCAATCATCCTCGGGGTGCTCGCGTTCCTCTTCGTCCGCATCCCCACCGGCTTCCTCCCGGCCGAGGACCAGGGCATCCTTTACACTCAGGCCCAGCTCCCGCCCGGCTCGACCGTCGAGCAGTCCTTCGAAGTCCTCAAAAAAATCGAGCAGCACTTCCTTGTGGATGAAAAGGAATCCGTCGAGGGCATGTTCGGCGTCACCGGCTTCAGTTTCAGCGGCGCCGGCCAGAACCAGGTCTTCGGTTTCATCCGCCTCAAGGACTGGGAGGAGCGCAAACGCGCCGACCAAAAGGTCTCCGCGATCCAGGCCCGCGCGATGGCCAAGTTCGGCAAAATCAAAGAGGCCTTCGCCTTCGCTTTCGTGCCTCCCGCGGTGTTCGAACTGGGCAACGCCACGGGCTTCGATTTTCGCGTCACCGACAACGCCGGCCTCGGCCATGACGCCCTCGTCGAGGCGCGCAATAAACTGCTCGGTCTTGCGCGTGAAAATCCCGCGCTGACCAACGTGCGCCCGAACAGCCTCGACGACACGCCGCAATACCGCATCGACATCGACCAGGAAAAAGCCGGCGCACTCGGCCTTTCGCTCGCGGACATCAACCGCACGCTTTCGACCACCTGGGGCTCCTCCTACGTCAACGACTTCATCGACAAGGGGCGCGTGAAGAAAGTCTACCTGCAAGGGGACGCCCCGTTCCGCATGCAGCCGTCCGATGTCGATCTCTGGTATGTGCGCAACAACCGGGGACAGATGGTTCCCTTCTCCGCCTTCTCCACCGCCCGCTGGACGATGGGTTCCCCCAAGCTCGAGCGTTTCAACGGCACTCCCTCGCTTGCCATTCAGGGTGAAGCCGCCCCCGGGCACAGCACCGGCGAGGCCATGAACATCATCGCCGAACTCATGAAGCAGCTCCCCGCCGGCATTGGCTACCAATGGAGCGGGCTCTCCTACGAGGAACGCCTCTCCGGCTCGCAGGCGCCCGCACTCTACGCGATTTCGCTCCTGATTGTCTTCCTGTGTCTCGCCGCTCTCTACGAAAGCTGGTCGATCCCGGCCGCGGTCATCATGGTCGTTCCGCTTGGCGTCATCGGCACGCTGATCGCCGCGTTGCTCCGGGGCATGCCCAACGACGTCTATTTCCAGGTCGGCCTGCTCACCATCGCCGGCCTCTCCGCCAAGAACGCGATCCTCATCGTCGAGTTCGCCAAGGAGAACTACGAACAGGGCATGGGCCTGGTCGAATCCGCCATCCACGCCGCCCGCCAGCGGCTGCGCCCGATTCTGATGACCTCGCTCGCCTTCGGCCTCGGCGTGCTCCCGCTTGCCATCGCCAGCGGAGCCGGCTCGGGGAGCCAGAACGCGATTGGCACCGGCGTGATTGGCGGAACGCTCACCGCCACCCTCCTCGGCGTCTTCCTCGTGCCCGTGTTCTTCGTCACCGTGCTGAAACTCTTCCGGGTAAAAGCAAAGCGCGGCTGAGGCCGCCCCGGACAAGGCTCAGGACCGCATGCTCGATCCGTCCACCCATTTGCCCTCGATCAACACATGGCGGTTCACCGGAGGAATCCCGCGGTCGTTGTCATTGATCAACGACTGCAACATCAACACGGATACCCGCCCGATCTCCTCCGGATTCTGATAAATGCCGGCGTCGATCGGACAATCCAGCACCGTCAGGCCGGCCAGGCCGATATTCTTGGGGACCTTCAGCCTCAACTTCGCGACCATCTCCGGCACGCGCGGATAATCAGTCAGAATGGCATCCGGCTTGTTGGCATGAACCCACTGCTTGAACGCAGCCTGAACGGCATCACGATCCTCGTTGGGATGAAAAAGAAACGGAGGGATCTGATGCTCCGCGGGGATCTCCACCCGTTGAAACCATAAATAGCCCGCGCAATAAATCCGTCCGATCCACGGTTCCCCGACATAGCCGATGCGCTTGTAGCCGCGCTCGCGAATCTTCTTCATGGCCAGCATCGTATTTGAAGTCTGGTCACTGGTGACGACATGGAACGGCAGTCCCACGGAGGAGCGGCTGATGGCCACCACTGAAAACTGATCCCATGGAAATTGCTCGGCCCACCCGCCGGGAAACAGGCCGGGCGGCAGGAGGATGCCGCGCACGTTTCGCGTATACAGGATTTGCGCCATGCGCGCGGGTGACATCGCATCGTTGACAATAAACTCCTCCAGGTGAAATCCCACCCGCTCCGCCGCCAACTTCGCCCCCTTCCAGTAAAAATCGAATTCACGGTATTTCCGTAATTGAGCCGGGTCCGGCCACGGATTGAACCACGCCATCGCCGAACGCACCGGTGTCGCCATGCGACTGTGGCGGTAGTGGACCAACGCGGTCAGCACCGGATCGGGATGATAACCCATTTCAAGCGCCTTGGCCTGGATCTTGTCCCGCATGGCCGCGGAAATCCGCGCCTGGTTGCGAAGCGCGCGCGACACCGTCATCGGCGTCACGCCCACCTCCCTGGCAATGTCCCTCAGCGTAACCCGGCGCGCCGACGGTTGAGGTTCGGAGGAATCGGACGACTCAGGCTGGGAAGAAGAAGCCATGATGACTGCAAAGGGGTAAATCAGGGGTGGGAAAACGAAGGCGAAACCCGGGGGAGAGGCGCACCGATCACATCCCCGTGGATTACAATTAACGCACAGTCAAGCTAGTGCCATTCTGAGCCGTTGGATAGCGTTTGATCAATCCAGTTACCCCCTCGTTCTCAGACCGGCTTTGATCAACGCCCTGCAGCCGGTTTTTCACCCCTCCCCGCGTCGCTTTACCCCGCTTGCACGTCAGTCATGGCATCGCTCCACACTCGTCTTTTAGAAGCAAGGTCCGTTCCCCCATCACGTTCGAAACGCGGTTTTGCGTTGCTGATCACGATCACCCTGCTCGCGTTCCTCGTGCTGCTGCTCGTGAGCCTCGCCAGCCTCACGCGGGTGGAGACCCAGGTCGCAGGTAACAACCAACACCTGTCCGCCGCGCGTCAAAACGCGATATTCGCGCTGAATATGGCCCTCGGCGAACTTCAACGCACCACCGGGCCAGATCGACGTGTCACGGCCCCGGCAAACCTCGCAAACGCGACCGCGGCCAGCCCGCGTTGGGTCGGCGTTTACGGAAACAGCGCTGCTGCGGACTATGCGCAGGCGCCATCCGCCATCACTCCGTCCAGTTCGCTCCTGCTCCAGTGGCTGGTGAGCGGCAATGAAAACGTTCTGCTCACAGCCGACGCGTCCGGCACCATTACCTCCGGCACGCCCGGCTTCACGCCCTCACCTGCCAGTCCCTCGGCGGCCTCACCTGCTGACGCTGTTTCTGTTAAAAACGGCGACGCTCTCGCGACCGCGACCGCCACATCTGATTTGGTCATCGGGTCCAACGCGGTGCCCGCACGGCTTCTGGTCGGGCCAAACAGCGTGGATTCCACGAAGGCGGCCTCCGATTACGTCGCCGCCCCCCTTGTCGAGCTCAAGGCAGCCGCCGGCTCCGTGCCCGGCCTCTCGGCGACCGCGACTCCGGTGATCGGCGCTTACGCCTGGTGGGTTGGCGACGAAAGCACGAAGGCCAAGATCAACCTCCGAAACAGTTACCTCTCACAAACGTCCGCCGCCGATCAAACCGACTTCCAGCGTTACAGTTTCATCACGGCCCAGCGTTCCGGCATCGACCGCATGGACCACGTTTTGACAGCGACGGCCGGGGGAGGCGCGGCGGTTGACGTGCTTGGCACCGCCTATCCGGCGATGGGCGCCGACACCATTCTCGCCAATGCAATCTCGCCCGGCCAGCTGCCCCTTCTCTCCTCCGATGCGGCTTCGCGGGCCAAGCTCGCTTCCGCGCTCAAGCAGCGTTTCCACGACGTAACCGCACATGGTTACAGTGTGCTGGCCGACTCCTACGCGGGCGGCTTGAAAAAGGATCTGACTGCGGACGTCGCCAACACGACCACGACCGCCTCCGGGAACCGTCCGGGTGACGAAGATCCTATTTTCCCCAGGCAAAAACCGACCGACCATGTGCCGACTTGGGGGCTGCTACGCTCATTCCCGCGCACCCGCCCGGATGCCAGCGGGGCGATGGATCCGGTCGCCCCCCTGATCACTTCCTCCGGCGATTACATCGGAGGCGGCGTGTCCCCCGTGATCAACTTCGCCGCGTTTGGTCTGGATTTCTATCTGGACAACACCGGCAACATCCAGATCGCCATGTTTCCGGTGGTGATCCTCTGGAATCCGCATGCCGCCCGGCTGAAGCCCAGCGATTACGAACTAGGTTACCATTTCAGCACCATCGGAGGAGGAACCGAGCACTGTCGTTATTTCATCGAAACCTCTGCCACGGCCACCGGCGCGATGAGCCCGGTCGCGACCTTGGATTTGCGCGGAGGAGATCTGCTCGCGGGCAGTGTGGGCGGCAACAACCCCGGCTTCGTTCGCTTCAAGATCAGCGGCGAAGAGATGGCCCCGGGCGAGGCCCAGGTGTATGTCCTGGGTTCGAGCGGCTCGGTGTATTCGCCCGGATCAAACACGCTGGTCCGGGGACAAAACGGCATCACGAATTACGTGTCGTGGACGATACCGGCCATGGGCATCACATCCGCGATGTATGCCAGCGGGTCGATGCAGGTAAGAACCGTCGCACCGTCCGGCAGGCATGCGCTGAATGTCGTGCTCGCCAAGCCGGGGGCGCTGACGAGCTGGGACGGGACCAGCGTCGGCAGCGACTGGTATCAAGCCGTGATGGACGCGAACGCCGCTTACCGCGGCGGGTCCGGCTATTGGCTGTATCCGTTCCCGCGGACTCTCTTCAACAGCGCCAGCCTGGGTTCGGTTTCCACGGGAGCAACCACGACGATGTATGCCAGCGCGATCATGGAAGGGCGCGGAGGTTTTAATTCGTCGGCCACCTTCATCGGTGCCATGGGAACCGGAGGCGGCCAAGGCGGGCGTTTTCGCTGGCTCGTCACCGGCAACCCCCGGGCGCCAATCTTGCGTAATACCAAGGTGGAGAATGCCGGCTACATGCGCGGGAATGTGGTTTTCGGAACCATGGAGTTGTTCACCAAGCTGGGCGGCAACACCGGCAACACCGGTCGCGACCCGTTTTTCCCCTATAACAACTGGACCGTCGGCTATAACACCAAGATCGGCTCGTCGCAGGATAACGGCGAGCTGCGGGCCGTCCTTTTCGATGTGTTGCAAGACCCCGGCCTCCTGCTCTCGGTCGGGCAGCTCCAGCATGCCGCGTTCGGCACCTATGGCTTTTATCCCACCTATGCGTTTGGGAATTCTTGGGCCGACGTCCGTATCCCGAGCGAGAAGCAGCACCTGACCGACACGTTCAGTTCCAAGTTCTCCACCACGTCCACCACGGCGCAGACGACCGAGACCCTTTACGATCTGTCCTGGCATCTGAACCGCGCCCTGTGGGACCGCTATTTCGTCTCCGGGGTGCCCGGCTCCTGGACCAGTTCGGACGTGACGAGCGGCAGAACCCTGCCCAATGCCCGCATGACCTACTACGCCCCCAATGGCATCGATCCCGGCATCGGCGACCTCCGTTATTCCGCAGCGGGCGACAACGCTTACGACAAGGCCGCCGCCAATCTCCTCGTTGAGGGCGCCTTCAATGTGAACTCCACTTCCGAGCAGGCATGGCGGAGCCTGCTCGGCTCCACGCTGGGCCTTCCGGACAACGCCGCCTACGCCACGCCGGGCACGGCCGGTTCCGGAGATGCGGTTGGGACCGTCGCGGCCATTCCGCGCTTCAGTGGCAACCTGGCCCAGACCGGCTACACCAGCACGATGGGCAGCAAGGGAGGGTCGTATCTCGGAAACCGCGGCCTGATGACGAACGCCGCCGGCACCACGGATGAATTGACCCGCCTGGTCAACGAACTGGCCCGCAGCATTGTCGTCGAAACCAAGGCCAGGGGGCCGTTCCTCTCGGTGGCGGATTTTGTGAATCGTCGTCTGGTCGCCGCCGACGGCACCGCCAACCCCATCGGCGTCCGCGGCGCCCTGCAAGCCGCCATCGACAAGATGGGCTACACGCCGGCCTCTCCCGTAAAGATCCCCACCGTCGTATCGAGCCCGATTGGTGCCGGAGACATCCCCAAGTCGGGTTGGCCCGCGTCGGGTTGGAACCCCGACCACTTTCTCGGCGCCCCCGCGGCATCCTCCACCGGCGAGAACGCAACCCGCGCGGCCGCCTGCCCCAAATTTCTCACTCAGGCGGACCTCCTGTCGCTGCTCGGTCCGGCGCTCACCGTGAGAGGCGACACCTTTGCCATTCGCACCTATGGCGAGGTCCGCAATCCCACAACCGCTAACATCGAGGCTCGCGCTTGGTGTGAAGCGATCGTTCAGCGCCTGCCCGATTATGTGGTCTCGGGCGATTCTTCCGAGACTGCTCCTTCTGCACTGACCCAGGCGGCCAACCGCACGTTTGGCCGGCGTTATCGCATCGTCTCGATGCGCTGGCTGAGCCCCTCCGATATTTGATCGCCGCCCCCACGCACATGAAATCCCCCTTTTTCTTTTGGCTGCTCCTGATCGTCGCCCTGCCGCAGCTGTCGCACGCCGAGGATCCCGCGCGAGTGTTTCGAGCGGTCGGCCTCGGCGACGAGGGCTTCAGCGACCTCCTTTACGATGTCAAAGGCGCGCCCGTCGCGTTCTCGGCAAACTCCGGATCCTTCTCCAAAGACTATCCGGCGCCCGCGGGCTCCAAGCTTTCTTTCTATCGGCTGACGCCTCCTCCGGCCGACGCTCCTGCCGGAACCCTGCCCAAGAAAACGGTGGTTGCGCAAGTCGCCTATCCCGAGGACGCGACCAAGGTCATTCTACTGCTTTATCCGGCTCCCGCGCAGAGCGCCCTGCCAATCACCGGCATGGTCATCACCGATCTGGAGGATCAGCACCGTTCGGGACATGCCCGCATCTGCAACCTGTCGTCGTTGCGTGCGGCATTCTCGGCTGGCGGTGACATCGCCGAAGTGTCCCCGCGCACCACGGATCGTATCATGGCCACCGGCACAGGACCCTTGTTTCTCAAGACGGCGGCGCAGGGGGGCAACGGATGGCAGGCGGTCGACGCGATGGAGCGGAACCTGCCCGCCGATCTTCGTCTCTTCGTGATCATGGTCGATGCCCCGCCGTCCTACGAAGGAGGACCGCCCGTCCGCGGCGCGTTCCTCTACGATTTCAAGCGCCCGCCGATGAAGTTTCGCGAGTAAGGGCTCCTCTGCCGGGTCACCGGCATCGCGACGCCCTGAATTGCCCCTGCCTGAAAACCGCCTCGTTCACCCGGATCGCGATACAGTTAACGCAACAGCCCGCTCTGTGTGCCGGTAAAACTATCCTACTGTTCATCAACCCCGACAGCTCCCCCCGCCCCTGCATTTATTCCCGTCTGAATTTTTGTATCATGAAAATCCCTACACTCCAAAAAACACGGCATGGACGCTCCTTCGCCACCATGCTTTCCGCCGCCGGTATTCTGCTGGCGAGTCCCGCAATGCAGGCGGCCACATTGAGCTGGGACTCCGATGGCATCTTCAATAACGGCACGCTCGGCGGCACGGGCGCTTGGAACACCTCGTCGGCATTCTGGGACGACGGCACGACCGATACCGCGTGGGCGACGAACACCATTACTGACGACACCGCGCTGTTCGCCGGCACGGCCGGGACGGTCACCCTGGGCTCGGCGATCAATGCCTTGGGACTCCAGTTTATCACGACCGGTTACACCATCGCCACCGGTGCGAACACCCTCACGCTGGGTGCCGGCGGCATTGATGCCAGCGGACTCTCCAGCGGCACGACCGCGCTCACTGGCTTGATCTCGTTGGGCTCCGGCCAGTCGTGGAACGTCGGCAGCGGTTCGATCCTGACCTCCTCCGCCGTGATCAGTGGCACCGGCAATCTTGTTAAGACCGGCGCGGGCACGCTCACGCTGACAAATGCAACGAACACCTTCAGTGGTGGTTTAACGATCAACGCAGGCGTGGTCTCCATTGATAATAACGTGCGGCTGGGCGGCGCGAGCGGCACGGCGGGCGCGGTGACCTTGGACGGCGGCACACTGCGGACGACCAATGCGACTGCCCTGACAAATACCCACGCCGTCACGATCGGCGCTAGCGGCGGCACGCTCAACATCGCGGGCGGCGCAACAACCGGCCAGGGCAGCCGCGTCATCTTTGGCACGGCCAATACCCTTTTGGGCAGCGGCGCACTCACCGTCACCGGCAACGGAACGGTAAGCCAAACGGGTGGCTCCGGTGTATTGGTGCTGACCGCCGCCAATAACGGAGTGGGAGGCTTTAGCGGAAATATCACGCTTCAAGATGGCGGCTTGCTGGCGATCGAAGCGGTCAACGGCCTCGCCTCGGCGGCAACGGTGACGCTTGGCAACAACTCCGAGTTTTCAATCGGAACGGGCAGCACGACCGTCACGGCGGCGAACAACATCACGGTCAACGGCACGAACAGCGTGCTGAGTTTCACCGGCAGCGGATCGAGTGTTTACTCCGGATCCATTACCCTGAACGCCGACCTGACTGTCAGCCTGCGCGACTGGTATCAGCAAACGGGAAGAAACGGCGTGATCTCCGGCACCATCTCAGGTTCTAAGAAAATCACGGTCAACACGACGACCGCCAATACCGGAACCGGCAACACGCTCACCCTCGCAGGGTTTGATGCGAAAGCGAGTTCGGCCGACTGGGTGATGAACGGAGCGAACTTGTCGATTAACAGCAACTCGGGAACTGCGGTAGCCTCGGTGGCGCGCGGGAACAGCCTCACGATCAACACCGGCAATCTCACGGTAACCGGTGTCGCCAGTCAGGCGACAAACGACGTTTTCGGCACCCTCAACCTCGGCGGAGGTTCGTCGGGTAACCTCCAAGGCTACAGCACGTGGACGCTTACTCCGAACGCGGCCACGAACGCCGCCCTCACCTTCACCAACATGGGCACCCGCACGGCAGGAAGCTGGGTTGCCCTGACAGGCACCTTCGGCGGCACGCCCGCCGCAAACATGGGGAACATCTATTTCACAAACGGGCTTTCCGGTGCGAACCTGATCGGTGCCGGCGGAACGCTCGCGAGCGGAACCGCAAGCGTCATTCCCTGGCTGCGCGACAACGGTGGCAACACCATCTATGGCTATGACGCCACCAACGGCGTCGCCGCCATCACGTCGGTATCTACCACGAATCTCAACACGACAACGTCCGGCCAGAATATCGTCTTGGGTGGCACCAATGGAACCACTCAGACCCTCACGGGAGACAAAACCATCAATTCGCTCAAAGCGGGTTTCATCAATGTCAATATGGGTGGCAACACGCTGACGGTCGCCAGTGGCGTCATCACAGCCGACAACTCGACCTTCAGCAACGGAACGCTCAATTTCGACACAGCCGAAGGACAACTATCCGTGCACAATGCCCGCACGCTGACCATCAACAGCGCCATCGCCGGCAGCGGCGGTCTTACCTATGTCGGTTTCCGCACCACCGTCGATCCATCCCTGATCCTGGCCGGAGCTAACACCTACACCGGAGTCACCAACTTCTACGGCTACGGCGGCAACACCAACGTCCGGTTGACCAACTCGCTGGCCCTGCAGAACAGCACGCTCAACCATGTGGCCAGCCGCGGCTACACGATGACCTTTGGCAACGGCGGCACCTCCGGACAGACCGCCTATACCTTCGGCGGCCTGTCAGGTAATGCGAACCTCAACCTGAATAACAACAATACCACGGTGGGTGCGGTTGCGCTCACCGTCGGTGGCAACAACGCGAGCACCACCTACAGCGGCGTCCTCAGCAGCACCGTCGCTGGCGGCAGTCTCACCAAAGCCGGCAGCGGCACACTGACGCTCTCGGGCGTCAACACCTACACCGGTGCGACCACCGTCAGCGACGGCACGCTCGCCCTCGCATCGACCGGCACGCTCGCCTCCACCGCCTACACCGTCGCCAACGGCGCCGTCTTCAACGCCTCCACCAAGTCCAGCTACAGCCTGGCCTCCGTCGCCACGACGATCGGCGTGGGTGCGACCACCGCCGGTTTCTTTAACGGACCAAGCGGCGCATTGACCCTCGGTAACAGCCTCACGCTGGACTTCTCCACCTCGTTGCTCGCCAATGGTCAGACTTACAACCTCTTCGACTTCGGCAGCCAGACCGGTGACTTCAGCTCCGTTACCCTCGGCGGCAGCATCGTCGCCTCGCTCCTGCTCACCAGCGCCGACACCTGGACCGGTTCCGACAGCTTGAACACCTACACCTTCAGCTTCAGCGAAGTATCCGGCATCCTCTCCGTCTCCGCCGTCCCCGAGCCTTCCACCTACGCCGTGCTCGTCGGGGTGCTCATATTCGGCACGGTGGCTCTTCGCCGCCGCCGCGCCTCCCTCCAAGACTGAGCAGTCCGTTTCAGCTAAATCTCGGTTTCACAAAAGGGAGGGCGCGTTTTTACGCCGTGCCCTCCCTTTTTTTTCGTCACGACACCTGTCAAATCTGACGATTTCCATAAAGCCCCCGGCAGGGCCATCAGTCCGCCACGTTTTCCCCGCCCCTATGAGTTCCTCCTCCCCTTCGTCGCGCAGCTCACGCTTTCCACGTTCAGCGGCCAGGCCACTTGCACCTCGTCGTGCGCCGAGCGCCACGCTCCTGGCGGCGAGTCTCTTGGGCGCAATGTCCTTGGTCCCTGCATGGGCGGGTCCCGGCGATCGAGGAACTCCTCCGCAGGTCGCCGCTCCCGCAACAATCTCCGTGCAGGCCGACAAACCCGGTCACGCGATTTCACCGCTGCTCTGGGGAATCTTTTTCGAGGACATCAACCTCGCCGCCGACGGCGGGCTCTATCCGGAGCTCATTCGCAACCGCTCCTTCGAGGGCAGCGATGCGCTGCGTTTTTGGAAGTTCACCTCCGCCGCCGGGACCGGAGCCGAGCCGTCCCGATCCATCGACGAGTCCCGCCCGCTGAACGCCTTCAACCGCCGCAGCCTGCACGTGCGCCCCGGCGGCGCCGGCTGTGTGCTGGAGAACGAAGGCTACTGGGGCATGCGTTTCGTCGCCGGCGAAACGTGCACCTTCCGCGTCGCCGCCCGCACGGGCGATGGCTTCAATGGCGCCCTCCGCGTCCAGCTTTGCGATTCCACCGGCGCCGTGATCGCTTCCGGCGAACTCTCCGGCTTCGGCCCCGGCTGGAAACAGCACAGCCTTGCGCTCACGCCTTCGAAGTCCGATCCGCGTGGCCAGCTGAAGCTGCACGTGCCGGGCGATGCATCCGGCAAGGGGTCCCTGTTTCTCGACATGATCTCGCTCATGCCGGTGAAAACCTGGAAAGGCCACGGCCTGCGCGAGGACCTCGCGGAAGCAATGAGCTCGCTGAAGCCCGCGTTCTTCCGGTTCCCCGGTGGCTGCTGGGTGGAAGGTGAGGACATCGCCGGCGCCTACCGGTGGAAGGAAACCATCGGCGACGTCGCCTCCCGCACGCAGCTCGAGAACCTGTGGGACTACAACGCCACGCAGGGCCTCGGCTACCACGAGTATCTCCAGTTGTCCGAGGACCTCGGTGCGGAACCGGTCTTCTGCATCAACGTCGGCATGGCGCACCACGAGTCCGTGCCGCTCGACCGCATGGGCGCGTGGGTGCAGGACGCGCTCGACGCCATCGAATACGCCACCGGCCCCGCGGATTCCGTGTGGGGCTCGCTTCGTGCGAAAAACGGACACCCCGCGCCCTTCAATCTCCGCATCGTCGAGATCGGCAACGAAAACGGCGGCGCCGACTACGCCGCGCGCTGGCCGCTCTTCGTCAAGGCGATCAAAGCCAGATATCCCGAGATCACCCTGATCGCGAACCACTGGCAGAATGGCTATCCGAAGGAACCCATGCCGGAGGTCGTGGACGAGCATTACTACGACACTCCCGAAGGCTTCATGCGCCGCGCGACGCACTACGACGGCTACGACCGCAAGGGCCCGAAGATATTTGTCGGTGAATACGCCGCCACCAAGCGCGCCGGTCTCGGCAACCTCCGCGCCGCGATCGGCGAAGCCGCCTTCATGACCGGTCTGGAGCGCAACGCCGACATCGTGACGATGGCCGCCTACGCGCCCTTGTTCACCAATGTTAACCACCGCGCGTGGAATCCCGATCTCATCAATTTCGACAGCGCGGGCTGGTATGGCATCCCCGGCTACCACGTGCAGCAGCTCTTCAGCCTGAACGCCGGCGACGTCACGCTGCCCATCGACGTGCAGAGTGCGGAACTGCCGCAGGAGAATCCGCGGGGGCGGATCGGCCTCGGCACCTGGAACACGCAGGCCGAATTCAAGGATCTCAAGGTGACCGCTCCCGACGGAAAGGTCCTCTTCGCCGCGGACTTCGCCGGCAGGGGCACCGAGGGCTGGACCTTTCTCGGCGGCGGCGAGTGGAGCGTGAAGGACGGCGTGTTGCGCCAGACCTCCGAAAAACAAAAACTCCGTGCGCTCGTCGGCGACCCTGCCTGGACGGACTACACCATCGAATTGAAGGCCCGGAAGCTCGCCGGCCGCGAAGGCTTCCTGGTGCTTTTCCACAACGAATCAGACGAGGATCGCACCGCCTGGAACCTCGGCGGTTGGGGCAACAAGTATTACGCCTTGGTTCTCGCCGACTCCGACGAACGCAAGGAAGGCTCGATCGAGACCGGTCACTGGTATGATGTGCGCGTGCAGCTCGACGGCGACCGCGTCCGCGGGTGGCTCGACGGAAAACTCGTCCACGACTTCCGCCGCCCGCACCTCACCACGAAGGCGATCTATGCCAGCGCCACGCGCGACAAGGACACCGGCGAGATCATCCTCAAGGTGGTCAACACCGCCGCCGGCCCGACCGAGACAACCATTCATCTCGCCGGCATCACGGCCATCTCCGGCCAGGCGCAGGCCACCGTGCTCACCTCGGAAAAACCCACCGACGAGAACTCCCTCGCCGAGCCGCGCAAAGTCGCGCCGCGCACAGAGGAAGTCACGATCCCGGGCCCGCGCTTCACCCGCAGCTTCCCCGGCAACTCCCTCACCGTGCTGCGAATCCCCGTCGGAAAATAAGCCCCTGGGGACGTATCCATCGTCTCCCGACAAGCCATGTCTCGCCCTACCCCTGTCTCCATTCTCCTGTTGCTCCTGTTTTTCGTCGCCGGCGGCCCGGCCGCTACGACGGCGCAACCAGCCTCGACGATCTTGACGAACAACGTCGTCGAGCTGCGCGAGACCGTCTCGCCGCAGGGCTTCGTGCACCCGGGCGTCAGTTGCAACGCCGGGACGCTCGCCGTCATGCGTGAAAAGGTGATCGCGGGTGTATCCCCTTGGGTGGACCACTTCGAGGGCATCCGTCGCACGCGTTTCGCCGACCCGAAGCGCAAACCCGCGCGCGTCGATCAAATCGTCAACGATAGAGGGATCGGCAGCTTCGCGCACGACGCGCATCTGGCCTGGGCCCAAACCATCCTCTACGTGGTCACCGGCAACGAGGAATACCGGAAACTCCCGGTGGAAATCATCAAGTGGTATGGCTCGCGCACCGAAAAGAGTTTTTTCCCGGCGTATTTTGAAGACAGCCACATCAAGATCGGCAAATACGTCTATACCCTGGCCAGCGCCGTCGACATCCTGCGCGCGACCACACCGAAGGATCCGCGGCTCGCCGTGACGCCGGCGATGATCGCCGCGCTTCAGCAAAACTGTTTTCTCCCGATCCGGAAAAACTGCATCGAGCGTAACGACTACTTCATGAACCAGCATTCCTATGCGGTCATGGGCTATCTCGCGTCCACGATTCTCGGGGATGAAGTCGAGTCCTACAAACAGGCCGTGGAGTGGACCACCGTGAACGCCACGACCACCAATCCGGGGCGCGACGGCTCGATCAAAAACCAGATCCGCTTGGTGACGCGTAACGACAAAACCGGCGAAGCCGTCGAGCCGTCCCTTCAGCTGGCGGAGATGGGCCGCGACATGCCTCACGCGGAGGGCAACCTCACCAATCTGTTGATGATGGCGAAGACCATCGATTTTCAGAAGACGAAGGTCGACCCGGTCGCTGGCACCGTCACCGCCAAGGCGGACGGGCTTTCTCCCATTCGTTTTCTGGACGACCGCCTGCCCAAGGGCGCGGCGCTCTTCGCGAAGTTCAACCTGGGCTTCGGACTGCCCTGGGTGCCGATCTATTCCGAGACCGATCCCAAGCATCCGGATTATCTGGCCCGCTATGATCACATCAGCCCCCGGGGACGCGGTGTAGCCGGTGTCACTCACCACTACTACTATTACAAGGGCATAGGACTCGACATGGAGACCGGGTCGAACCGCTACATCAAAGCGGCCTTTGACGCCACGGCCGCCGGCCGGGAGCACGCGCGCTCCGGCAGCTACTTTGATAGCATCCATAATTACGGTTTCGATTTCTGGATCGGCCTTCCCGCGACCTCATCCGACGCCGCGCCGGACCCGAAGAAAGCGAAGCGCGCGCTCGCGAAAGTGCTGCCTCCGCTCGAAGTGACGCACGAGGGGCGTCCCCTGGACGGACGGCAATTCGAGTATCGCTTCGTGGATTTGTCGGCCATCGCCCAGCCCGGCGATATCTATCCCGGCTCGCCGGACGATATTCCCCTGAAGGTTCAGCGCGACACCGACGGCACGGGCTACGTCCGCATGGCCATCAACCAGGCCCCCCGCACCGTGGTGGTCACCGGCCGCGTCCCCCGGGACTCCGGCTTGCGCGTGCGCAGCGACGGTTTTGTGAAACTGCGTTTTTACCGAAACGAGGATTTTTCCCGGACCGGCGGTCCGCTCCAGGAACTCTACATCCCGAACACGGGCGGGGAGTGGGTTCACGTGATTCCCGACGTGGTGGGCTACGGCCTGCTCTATATCCAGGCCACTCCGCTCGCCGGTGCCGCGACACTCGATTTCGACCGCATCGAGACGGACGCATCCGCCATCCGCCCGCTCGCGTTCGATCCCCCGGGCGACGCCCTCGCCATCCCCGCCTATGCCGGAGCGCGTATCGGGAAAACCATTAAGATTTCGGGCGGTTCGAGATCCGCGACCCTCCGGACGCTGAATCTTCCTGCCGGCGCGGCCTTCGACGCCGTCACTGGCACGTTCTCGTGGACGCCTGCCGCGAAGCAGACGGGCGATCATGCGCTCTACGTCGTCGCGCGCGACAGCGACACGATGCGGACGTTGCGCGTGGATATCCACGTGGCCCGTGACCTGCAGGCGGCGCTGGACTTCGTCGCCCGCCCCTACGATCCGGCGCAGCGTTACCTTTCGACGACCGAGCAGCCGTTCAAGGCGGCACTGGCGGCCCGCGACCTGACCGCTTTGCGGCGGGCCGTTGATGGGTTGAAGCTCGTGAGCCCCCGCCTGCCCGACGGCACCCTCGACTATCGCGTGGCCGTTAATTCCTCGGAGCACGGCGTCAACAACATGGCCGACGCCGATCCGTTCTCCTTCGGCGGCATCTGGGGCTTCGATAAAAACGTCACGCTGGATTTCGGAAATAACTTTAAGGTGAAGTCCGAGGCGTTCCGCATGCTGGCCCGCGACGGCCATCCGGTGCGCGTGTCGGAAGCCGTCGTCTATGGCTCGAACGACCGCAGACACTGGACCCTGTTGACCGAGAACAAAACCGTCAGCTCCTCCGACTGGCACATCCTCACCGTCAAAGCGGAGGAGCGGAACAAGCCCTACCGGTATATCCGTCTGTTCATGCCGGCCAAACCGTTCCCCATTTTCGAGATCGCGGAGTTCCGCATCGTCGGCGAACGCGTCGAGGACCACAGCCCGGATCTGCGCGTGGCCTACATCTCGGGTTATGCGGACGGCACCTTCCGTCCGGACCAAAAGCTGACCAAGGCGGAGGCGGTCTCGTTGCTGGCCGGCTTGGTCGACGACTACACCGACAAGGGCGCTTATGACTGCGCCTTCGTCGATGTGCCGCGCACCGCGCCCTACTTCGACGACGTGGCCTACATATCGCGCAAAGGCGTCGGGAATAAATTTTTCCAGCCGGTGAAGTATGTCGTCGGCGATGCCGCCAACCGTTTCCATCCCGACGCGCCCATCACGCGCGGGGAGCTGGCTGCGATCATGGCGCGCATGCAGGGATTAAAAGAAGGCGACTCCCCTGCATCGAAGAAGGTGTCATCCAACGCCCCCGTGACCCGCGCGGAGTTTGTAATCGCCGTCAACCGCATGACCGGGCGGAACGGCACCGAGCTGCCACGCGAGAACCTGCCGAAGTTCTCGGACGTGCGTGCCTCTCACCCGGCCTACGACGACATCATGCGAGCCGCCGCCACGTATCCGGTTCTGGTGGCGAAGTGATCCCCATCCGCTGCGGTCTTTTTTTCCAAGCACATGATTCCTCGTCTGCCCCGCATCGGCCTTTTTCTGCTCGCGCTGTTCATCGGGCAGGCCGGCTCGGCTCTCGCCCAGGAATTCGTTCACCCCGGCGGCCTCCATTCCCAAGCCGACATCGATCGCATGAAAGCCAAGGTGGCCGCGGGCGAGAGTCCGTGGATTGACGGCTGGAATGCGCTTATCCGGGACTCCAAAGCGAAGGCCGATTACAGGCCCGCGCCTCACCGTCACATGATGGACCGCGGGCGGGCGCAGCGGGACGCCAGCGCCGCCTACCTCAACGGTCTGCGTTGGGTTATTTCTGGCGACACCGCGCATGCCGACTGCGCCGTGCGCATTCTCAACGCCTGGTCCGGAACGGTGAACGAGGTTTCCCATGGCAACGATCAGCCGGGCTTGGGTGGCATCCCCATCGGCACCTTCGCGGTCGCGGCGGAGTTGCTGCGTGGATACACCGGCTGGTCCGCCGCCGACCAGACACGCTTCAAGCGCATGCTCGTGGATTACTTTTATCCCGTCTGCCACGATTTCCTCACTCGTCACAACGGCCGTTGCGACTCGGCCTTCTGGGCCAATTGGGACACCTGCAATATGCGCGCGATCATGGCCATTGGCGTCTTCTGCGACGACCGCGCAAAATTCAACGAGGCCGTCGAGTATTTCAAAAACGGCCGCGGCACCGGCTCGATTCGCAACGCCACGCCCTTCCGTTTCGAAAACGGTCTGGTCCAATGGCAGGAGAGCGGTCGCGACTACGCCCACGTCATGGGCGGCCAGGGTCTGCTCATGGAAATGTGCCAGATCGCCTGGAACCAAGGACTCGACCTCTTCGGCTACGACAACAACCGCCTGCTCGGCGCCGCCGAACACGCCGCCCAATACACCCTCTGGAAAGGCGTCCCCTACACCTATTACAACAACTGCGACAACGCCAACCAGTTCTACATCTCCGAGAACTACCACGGGCGTCTCGACGCCTCCCATTTCGAGCTGGTCTACAACCACTACGTCGTTCGCCAAGGACTGAAGGCGCCGCACGTGAAACTCTTCGCCGCGCTCCGCCGTCCCGAGCCGGGCGAGATCGATGTCCTGGGTTACGGCACGCTCACCTACACGCTCGATGTCGCCGCGTCTCCGCTGCAGACCGAAGCGCCGCCGACACCGCGCGAAGTCATCGCGATTCCGGGACTGCAACGCGTCGAACTGAAATGGTCGCCCTCCGGCGCCTACAGCGCGCACGGCTACGAAGTCAGCCGCGCCACCTCTCCGGGCGGCCCGTTCACCTCCATCTATTCGACCAGCCGCTGGACCACGCCTTCCTACACTGACACCGATGTCGAGCCCGACCGCAGCTACCACTACACCGTCGCCGCGCTCAACAAGGCCGGCAAAAGTGCGCCGTCTGCACCCGTGAGCGTCGTCCCGGCCAAGGGAGAAGCGCTGCCCCGCGACAGCCGGCGTGTCTCCGCCACCGGCACGCTCTATTCCAAGGCGGCCAAAAATTCGTTCGTCGTGCCCGCCACGGGCCGCGAGTTGGACGGGAGTTTCGCCGGCCAATCCGTGGACGGTGACTTCAGCATCACCGCACGACTGGTTGATTGGAATGGATCCGTCGGCATGGCGGGACTGACTGTTCGGGCACCGGGTGCGAACAAGCCTCGCGCCCTGGCGGTGACCTTGGGCGAAATCGGCGGACGCCTCGCGCGCTTTCGCACGCGGAACGATGGGAAAACCACCGTCCAGTCCGGCTGCGACTACACCTGGTTGTCCGTCTGGTTCCGCATCCGACGCGTGGGCGACGAATTCACCGCCTACCAATCTTCCGATGGCATCGAGTGGTTCAAGGTCGGCCAGAGCACCGTCGCGCTGCCCCGCACCGCGCTGGTCGGCCTGCTCGCGAGCACCGGCGGGACTCCGCCCGGCCGAAAAGCAACAGATTCGCCCCAAGGCGTCTTCGACCACGTCGCGATCGAGCGGCAGCCGCCACCCCCGCCTTCCGCTCCCGTCGCGCTCGCCGCGACCGCGCTCGACGGCGGCATGGTGCGCCTGGACTGGGAAAATGCCTCCGGAACAGCTCAAGCCGGCGTGAAGATCGAAGCTTCGCTGGACGGCGCACCGTTCTACGAAATCGCCGACCTCGCTGCCAACACCTCCCGCTTTGAAAACACCGGAATCGAGCGTTCCTCCGCCCTCCGTTATCGTATCCGTTCCTACAATACAGGCGGCTATTCGACCTACTCGAACGTCTCTCCGGACGCGCCCGCACCGCAATAGAAGCTAGACTCCCCTTGGTCGAACGATGACCCCACGGGTGCCCCCCGTATGAATTCACCAACCGATCCCCCCACTCGGCTCATGCAGCGGGACCTCGCCCAAGCCTTGGGGGTTTCCCAAGTCGCCGTCTCCATGGCGCTCAGGAACAGTCCGGACATTTCCGCAGCGCTTCGCAAAAAGATCCAGGCTTACGCCGAGCAAATGGGTTATCGCCCCAATCCGGTGGCGACGGCCCTCGCTCATTCGCGGTTGGGCGAGAGAAGCCAGCCCGTGCAGGCCGCGCTGGCCTGGGTGAATTGCTGGCCCGCTCCCGGGCAGTTGCGGAGCTACCGGGCGTTTGAACAATACTGGCAGGGAGCCAGGGCTGCGGCCGGCAAGTTGGGATACCGGCTGGAAGAGTTTGTATGCAACGAGCAGCTGACGCCCCAGCGTCTGGAAACCATTCTGGTTGCACGGGGCATTCTTGGGATTCTGCTCCCGCCGCACGCCGCACAGCCCGACTGGGGGAATTTTAACTGGAAGCGTTTTTCCATCGTGCGCCTGGGTCGCGGCATCACGGAGCCGGGCGGACACGTGGTGACGGCGGATCAGGTCGCGAACACCCTTTTGGCCGTCGAAAAAATGCGTGCTCGTGGCTACCGGCGCATCGGCTTCGTCGGCTTCAAGACGACTGCGGACACCCGGTGGTTGTTCGACGCGGGTTTTCTTCGCGCGCAAATGGGAATGCCGCCGAAGGAGCGCGTGCCGATTCTCGGGCTCGACAAGCTCAACCCGCGGGCCAGCCAGCCAGCCTTGATGCGCTGGTTGAAAAAGGAAAAGCCCGACGCCGTGCTCACCGTATTCCTGGGGCTGCCCGAAATGTTGGCCCAATGTGGCTGTCGCGTTCCCGATGACATCGGCCTGGCCGCCTTGTCGGTGGTTGATTTCCCCATCGACGCCGGGATCGACCAAAACGCCTTGGAGATAGGTCGGGCATCAATCCTGACGTTGAACTCGCTCATCCACGACCAGGACCGCGGCATACCGGAGAACTGCCGGCAAATCCTGATCCCCGGCACCTGGGTGGATGGCTCGATGCTACCGGTCCGCTCGTAGCTGCCGGGCGATGTAGCCGGAGACCGTTCCTGGCGGAAGGGGCAGCCTGCTTATGCGCAAAAGCTCCGCGCGGCTTCTGTCGTATACGAGTCCACTTATGATCGGCTCCGTTCACCCCTGTCAGCCCCTCCCGTTAGAAACAGTCACTACCCCATGAAAAAGACACTGCTTGCCCTGGTGTGCGCGCTTTCGTGCACCCTTACCGCGGCTCTCGCCTACGTCCATCCAGGCGCTCCGCTTACCCTCTCGGATCTCCAGACTCTGAAGGCGAACGTCGACAACAACCGGGAGCCCTGGAAATCCGGCTACGCGGCGCTGGCGGCCGACTCCCGCTCCCAGCTCACCTACACCATGCAGGGGCCGTTCGCGACCGTGAGCCGCGCCCCCCACCTGAACCGCAACCAGTGGATGAACGACATGACCGCGGTCTGGAATCTCTCGCGCATGTGGTATTTCACCGGCAATTCCGCCTACGCGCAGAAGGCACACGACATCCTGCTCGCGTGGGCGAACACGCAGACTGCGTTTTCCGGCGGCGAATCGATGCTCGATTTGGGAGACTTCGCCTACGCATTCGTGGGCGGCGCGGACATTCTGCGCGGCACCTGGGCGGGCTGGACGGCGGCCGACACAACTACGGTGAAGGCTTATTTCACCAACGTCCTCCTGCCTGCCAGCAATCCGTATGGCGAGAGCATGTTCGGCGCCGCGAACAAAGGTGCGCTGGCCCTCGTCGCCTGCGGGCTGATGTCGATTTTCAACGACGACACCGCCAGGCTCGACACGGTCACATACCAGGTTCGCACACTCGCGCATATCGGCCTGCGCAGTTCCAACGACATCGGCCTGCTCGGCGATTCCCTCCGCGACCAGGGCCACGGCCACGGGCAGCTTGTCTCGCTGGCCATGCTCGCCGAAGCGCTCTGGAAACAGGGCATCGACGTCTACTCCGATTCCAACAACCGCCTGCTCGCCGCCGGCGAATATTTCGCGCGGGTGAACAACCTCGTCCCCACGCCGTTTCTTCCCTTCGGCACCACCGATTGGTATTATTACACCGACGGCACCAACCGCGGCTGGGGAGGCGGAAACACGGCGCTCAGCATCCTTCACGGCGCCTATGTCGTCCGCAAGGGCCTCCCCGCTCCCTATATGGCGCGGAGGCTCCAGGAGATGCCGGTGAGTGCGGACAGCTTTATGTTCCTCAAAGAGGCCGACTCCTCCACGGCAACGCCGGCGGCGGCGCTGCCGATTCCCTCCACCACCTCGATCACCTCGGGGTTCACCAACGTCCAAATCGGTGGCGCCTCCCCCGCTGGCGCGGCCTCCTACTCCGGCGGCACCTGGACGGTGCAGGGCGGCGGCGCGGAAATATGGGGCGAGAACGACAGTTGCCATTTCACCTACAAAGCGGTCACCGGCGACTGCGCCATCATCGCGAAGGTCAATTCGGTTCAGAACACCAGCCTTTCCACCAAAGCCGGCGTGATGATTCGCACGAGTCTCAGCCAGGGCGCTCCCCGCGTCTGGATGGCCGTCACTCCCCGGATCCAGTTCGAGCAAAATCTCAAGGGCCTCGCCGTGTATGGCGGCGCCAACTACGGCAACAAGGCCTACGACATCGGAACTCCCACTGCCTCGTATTGGGTGAAGCTCGAGCGCATCGGGAACATCGTCACCGGCTATGTTTCCCCCGATGGCACCAACTGGGCGGCCACCGAGGTCGGCCGCCTCGATTCACCTCCGGCCACGTGGTATGTCGGACTGGTGGTCTGCTCGGTTGCGAATGGCACGCTGAACACATCGACCTTCAGCAACGTCGAGATCACCGGCGGCAATGGTGGCGCTCCCGTCGTCACTCCCGCCGCGCCCGCCGCCCTCCTGGCCGCACCGGGTGAGAATGCCGTCCCGCTGCGCTGGCAGCCGTCCTTCGGCGCCACCAGCTACACGATCAAGCGTGCCACCACCAGCGGCGGCACCTATTCAACCGTTGCCTCGGGCGTCATCGCCAGCAGCTACACGGACAAGACGGTGACCAACGGCACGACCTATTACTACGTCGTCAACGCGATCAATTCCGCAGGCACGAGCGCCAATTCTCCCGAGGACAGCGTGACACCGGTCAGCCCGATGGTGAACCTCGCCTTCGGCGGCACGGCCAGCTCCAGCGTGGTTGGCGCCCCCGCCTGGGAGCAAGCCGACCAGGCCTTCAACCGCAACTCCGGCTCAAAATGGCATAACGGCAACGCCACCAACCCCGGCCCCGCCGGCTGGCTTCGCTACGACTTCGGCGCGGGCAACGCCCAGACCGTGAAACGCTACACGCCGGTCAGTGCCGACGTGGCAAACCGCGACCCCAAGAGCTGGACCTTCCAAGGCTCGAACGACGGTTCGACCTGGACGACGCTCGATACACAAAGCAACCAGGTCTTCCCAACCCGGAATCATGCCAACACCTACAACATCGGCAACACGACCGCCTACCGCTACTACCAGCTCAATATCACCGCCAACAACGGCGGCGGCTCGCTGGCGATCGGCGAACTCGGTCTCTGGTCCGACACCGGCCGCACGATAATGGACGGCACCTACCGCGTCATCAGTAAGAAAAGCAAGAAGGTCCTCGACGTTTACAACAGCGGCACCACCGATGGCATGAATGTCCAGCAGTGGGGCTGGACCGGTGGCAACAACCAGAAGTGGACACTCACGCACCTGGGCAACGGCCAGTATCAGGCCATGGGTGTTGGCAGCGGCAAGTTGCTCGAAGTTGCGGGTGCCTCCACTGCCAATGGTGCGAACATCCAAATTTTCACCTCGAACAATAACAATTGTCAGAAGTGGACCGTCACACCGACGGGCGACGGAAACTACAAATTCCTGAACGTGAACAGCGGCAAAGCCGTCGACGTGAGCGGCGGAAGCACCGCCGACGGGGCCAACGTCCTCCAATGGTCCTATAGCGGCGCGGATAACCAGCAATGGAGGATCTCCATCGCTCCGTAACGCGCCCCGCCGCCCCACACTCCTTTGATCGGAGCGCGGGGCGGCTCTCTCTTTTTCCCAACATGCGTCCCGCCCACCGCGTTCCCGTCGGAGCCGTTCTCGCCTGCGCGATGGGCCTCGTCGCACACCGCGTCGTCGCGCCTCGTCCGCTCGCGTCGCCCACCGCTCCTCCGTCCGCGTCCATCCCCGCCCACACACTTGCGGGTCCCGTCGAGTCCGCCCCGCCGCCCCCGGCCCCACCTTTATTATCGTCGTCCGGCAGGGACGCCGGTCACCGCCTTCTGCTCGCGCGCCGCTGCCTCGCCCTCGCCGAGCACGACCCGCTCGCCGCGATGGAAATGGCCCTCGCCAACCAGCTTCAAGACGTCGACCCCGGCCTGCTCGCGAGCCTCGTCAATCAATGGGCGATCCACGATTTCGACGGAGCCCACGCCTGGATAAAAACCCAGGAAACCGGCGTCTGGCGAAACGACATGCTCGCCCGTCTCGCCTATCTGCGCGCGCAGACCGATCCTCTCGCGGCCACACGCCTCGCGGTGGCCGACATCTCCCCGGGGCCGGCTCGCGACGAAGCGATGATCTCCGTCCTGCACCAGTGGGCGCTACGAGATTCCGAGACGGCCAGGGCCTGGGCCGATTCCTTTCGAGACGATGGACTGAAAACCCGGGCCTTGGCCGAGATCCAGGGACTGCAAACCCGGGGCTTATCCGACCTTCGCAATTAAACTCACGCAACCTCGCCTTCTCTCCCTCGTCTCGGCCCCCCGCGCTAGAAGCACCCGGCTCGGCCGGTGCGTTCAGCCGCGAAACCCGCACTCGCAAGTGACGCTCCGGCCTTCCTGCCGGTCCGGCGCCTTCTGATGGGCAGGAATGCTCGTGTTCCGGCCCTGACCGCCCGCGCGCGTTACAATTAACCCCCGGAGAGCCTCGGACGCAGCAACCCTTCGAGGCATCAAGAGACTGCTCTCTTCTCCGGAGAACCACCGACCCCTTTCGAGGTGATCCCCCGGCCCCGTCAATGAAGCCTCCATCCCTCTTGATTCCCTTGCTCGCCTCCATGCTCATCGCATCGTCCATCCCTGCCGCACCGGCGGCGGAGGCGAAGCACTCCTTCACCATTGGTGAGCAGGACTTCCTCCTCGACGGGAAACCATTCGTCATCCGTTGCGGTGAGATCCATTTCCCCCGCGTTCCCCGCGAATATTGGAAACACCGTCTCCAGATGTGTCGCGCGATGGGTCTCAATACCGTCTGCGTCTACCTCTTCTGGAATTTCCACGAATGGGAACAGGGTAAATACAACTGGTCCGGCCAGGCCGACGTCGCCGAGTTCTGCCGCCTCGCCCAAGCCGAGGGCCTCTGGGTGATTCTCCGCCCCGGCCCCTACTCCTGCGCCGAATGGGAAATGGGCGGACTTCCCTGGTGGCTGGTCAAACACGACGGCATCGCGCTCCGCTCCACCGACCCTCGCTTTCTCGAACCCGCCACCCGTTTCCTCAAGGAAGTCGGCCGCATGCTCGGCCCGCAGCAAGTCACCCGCGGCGGCCCCCTGCTCATGGTTCAGGTCGAAAACGAATACGGCTCCTTCGGCAAGGACGCCGCCTACATGGGCGCGATCCGCCAGGCTCTGCTCGACGGCGGGTTCAACGTGCCCCTCTTCGCCTGCAATCCCGCCGGCGCCATCGCCAACGGACATCGCGACGATCTTTTCCAGGTCGTCAATTTCGGGACGGGCACCGCTAAAAAATCCTTCGAAACCCTGCGCCGCTTCCAAAAAACCGGCCCGCTCATGAACGGCGAATATTACCCCGCCTGGTTCGACACCTGGGGCCGGGCCCATCGCACCGGGGCGTCCGCGCCGATCGCAGCCGACCTCGATTACATGCTGAAGCACCGGCACTCGTTCAGCATCTACATGGCCCATGGCGGCACCTCCTTCGGTCTCTGGGCCGGCGCCGACCGTCCGTTCGTGCCCGATACCTCCAGCTATGACTACGACGCCCCCGTCAGCGAGGCGGGCTGGATCACTCCCAAGTTCGGGGCGATCCGCGATGTATTCAGCAGACACCTACAGGCCGGGGAAACCCTCCCCGCCCCGCCGCCCGCCAATCCGGTCGTCACCATCCCGTCCTTTACGCTCTCCGAGACCGCACCCGTTCTTGGCAACCTGCCCGCCCCCGTCGCCGACACCACGCCGCGCACGATGGAGTTCTACGACCAGAGCCGGGGTGTCATCGCCTACCGCACTCAGCTCCCCGCCGGTCCGGCCGGCACCCTTTCCGTAAAAGCCGCGCACGACTTCGCCTGGGTCTTTTTAGACGGGCGCCCCGCCGGCGTGATGGACCGTCGCAGCAAGCGCTACCGGATCACCCTCCCCGCCCGCACCGCCGCCACGCGACTCGACATCGTGGTCGAAGCCATGGGGCGCGTGAACTTCGGCACCGAGGTGTTTGACCGCAAGGGCCTGCATGCCCCCGTGCTCTTCACCCCTTCCGTGGCGGGCTCGGCGGTCGAACTCAAAAACTGGCTCGTCTACCCGCTCCCGCTCGAATCCACGCAGCTCTCCTCCCTTAAATTTGAACCTGCCATCGCGCCCGTTCTCGCCCGGCCCGCCTTCTGGCGGGGCACATTCCGCCTGACCGTCCCCGGCGATACTTTCCTCGACGTCCGCTCCTGGGGCAAAGGTGTCGTCTGGATCAACGGTCATTGCCTCGGCCGCTTCTGGAACATCGGCCCCACCCAGACCATGTATATGCCCGGCCCCTGGCTCCGCGCCGGATCCAACGAGGTCGTGGTGCTCGACATGCTCGGACCGCAGCGGCCCGAACTCGCCGGCCTGGACAAACCCATTCTCGACGAACTCCGCCCCGAACTCGATTTCGCCCGCTCCGCCCGCGCCCACGGCCGTTTCAACACCACCGGTCTCACACCCGCCTCCGCCGGCCAGCTCCGTCCCGAGCCCGAGTGGCAGGCCGTGCGGTTCACCCAACCGGCCACCGGCCGCTACCTCGCGTTCGAAGCCCTCGACGCGCATGATGGAAAACCCTTCGCCACCGTGGCCGAGCTCGACGTGACCGATTCCCGCGGCGAGGTCCTGTCCAAATCCACCTGGAAGATCCTCTGGGTCGACAGCGAGGAGTTCACCGCCGAACCGGGTCACGCCGAAAACATGCTCGATGGCCAGCCCAACACCCACTGGCACTCCGCCTACGGTTCCGGCGCCCCCTCGGGTTATCCGCATCGCGTCGTCCTCGATCTCGGCGAAACGCAGACACTCGGCGGTTTCCGCTATCTCTCCAGGTCCGGCGACAACAACAGACCCGGCCGCATTAAATCCTACCAGGTCTACCTCTCGGAGCGTCCGTTCGGGCTCGCCCCCGCTCCCTAGCCTCCCACGTCCCGTGCGTTCCGTCATGCATCGCAAACCTCTCGTGAAGACCCCGGCCCGTTTCGCCGCATTCGCCACCGCGCCTCTGCCTCCGCGCCGTCGCAAGCTGGTCCGCCGGCTCGCGGCATCACCCGGTGCGCCGGACAGGGAGGACAATCAGTCCTGCCCGTCCCTCCGTCGTCCGATCTGCGGACAGGAACGTGCCTCCGCCTTCCCTCCCCGTCCATGAAACGACTCAAGGGACTTTACCTTTTGGAAACCCAATCCCTGCCGTTGATCTACGGATCGCCGGAGCAGAGGGACATCGCCCGCCACGTGGACTTCGTCGCGCCGCCGCAAACGCGCGAGTCCATCCGCCTCGATCCCTCGCCGCTTCACGAAGCCGAGGTCATTTTCTCCGGGTGGGGCGCGCCGATGATGGACCTCCCGTTCCTGCTGGAGGCGCCGTGCCTGCGCGCGGTGTTCTACGGTGCGGGCACGACCGGCTATTTCACGAGCGATGCTTTTTGGGAGCGTAACATCACGCTCACGAGCTCCTACGCCGCCAACGCCGTGCCCGTCGCCGAATATACCCTCGGCGTGATTCTCCTCAGCCTGCGGAGCTTTTGGAGCTACTCCGTCCACGCCAAGGCCGGCGGTGCCTGGGGCGACCAGACACGCTTCATGCCCGGCGCCTACCAAACGACCGTGGCCCTCGTCGGTTGCGGCATGATCGCCCGCCGGCTCATCGAACTGCTGAAACCGTTCGATCTTAACTGCATTGTTTACGACCCCTACCTCGACGATTACGAAGCCGCCAAACTGGGAGTCACCCGTTGTTCGCTGGAAGAGGCGTTCATCCATGGCGACGTGGTCTCCCTCCACGCCGCCAACAAGGTCGAAACCAAGGGACTCGTCACCGGCGAGCTCTTCGCCCTCATGAAAAAAAGCGCGACATTCATCAACACCGCGCGCGGCCCCATCATCCGCGAACTCGAGTTGACCGACGTGCTGCGCACACGGCCCGACCTTACCGCCGTGATCGACGTGTGCGACATCGAGCCTCCCCTGCCCGGCAACCCGCTCCTGACCACGCCCAATGTCATCCTCACGCCCCATATCGCCGGCTCGCATGCGGCGGAGGTCCGCCGCCTCGGCCGTTACATGGTCGAGGAGCTGGAGCGCTATGTTAAAAACGAGCCTCTGCGCTGGCAGATCACCCGCGAACGCTCCGCCCGCCTGGCCTGACCGCCAGCACCCGTCATGCGTCTTTCATTTACCTCCGCCCTCCTGATCGCCGGTGCCGTCCACACCGGAGTGGCCGCCGCCGCCACGCCCGAAACCGCCGGCCCACTCGTTGCCAGCGCGCCCAGACCCATCCTCGACGGGTTTACCGCCGATCCGGCGATCCGCGTCTTCGGCGACACCTACTACATTTATCCGACATCCGACCAACCCAACTGGAACACCACCGAGTTCGCCGTCTGGTCATCGGAAAACCTCGTCGATTGGAAAAAGGAAGGCGTCATCCTCGACGTCACGAGAGACCTCAAGTGGGCCAACCTTCAGGCATGGGCTCCCGACTGCATCGAGCGCAACGGAACCTACTACTTTTATTTTTGCGCCCGCGGAAAAATCGGCGTCGCCACCGCCAGGTCCCCCACCGGCCCCTTCTCCGACGCCCTCGGACGTCCCCTCGTCCAAAAGGGCGGCAAGGTCGATCTGCACACCATCGATCCCCACGCCTTCATCGACGACGATGGTCAAGCCTGGCTCTTCTATGGCAACGGTCGTTGCGCGCAGGTCTTCAAGCTCAAGTCCGACATGATCACCCTCGACGGCGATCCCGTGGACATCCCGCTCAAGGAATTCCGCGAGGGCGTCGTCGTCTTCAAGCGCTCCGGCAAATATTATTTCATGTGGTCCGTGGACGACGCCCGGAGCCCCAACTATCGCGTCGCCTATGGCATCGCCGGTTCCCCGACCGGTCCTGTCGCCAGTCCCGCCGGCGACCACATCGTCCTGCGCAAAAACGGCGCCGCCATCGGCACCGCCCATCACAGCGTCCTCAACATCCCCGGCACCGATCGCTGGTATGTTGCCTACCACCGTCACGCCATCCCCGGCGGCAGCGGCTACCAGCGCGAAACCTGCCTCGTCCGCATGGAATTCAACCCCGACGGCTCGATTAAACCGATGGACCCGCTGACCACTCCGTTCCATACTGGCGACATCGGCGAACCCCTCGTCAACGGACACGGCCGGCCCTGACCCGCGCGCCGCCCCACCCCTAGCCTCAACGTTTTTCCACTATGTCCTCCCCGTCCTCCGTCGCCGCGCCCTCCACCGCGGTTCACGCCTCCCCGAAGCCCGCCCCCCGCCGCCGCCGCTCCTTCGGCCAGGAGGTCGGCCTTTGCCTCGTCGTGCTCGTCCTCGGCGCCATCCTCGGCATCTACGGCTGGCACGACGCCCCCGCCGGCCGGCCCAATACCTTCCTCAGCCTCGACAACCTCGTCGACGGCATCGCCACCCCGATGTCCTACTACGCCATCATGGCGGTGGGACTCACCCTGGTGATCATCACCGGCGGCATCGACATCTCGGTCGGTTCCATCATGGCACTCTCCGCCCTCGGCGGCGCCGCGGCATTGCAAACCCTCCCCGCCGACGCCTCCGCCTGGCTGGTGCTGCCCGTCGCGATCCTCACCCCGCTTGTGATCGGCCTTGTCTGCGGCCTGCTCAACGGCTCCCTGATCATCGGACTCTCGTTGCACCCGTTCATCGTGACGCTCGGCACCATGAGTATTTTCCGCGGACTCGCCAACGTGCTCCCGCCGGAGAAAACCCTGCCCGCCGCCGGCAAACGCCTGCCCGCCGCCTTCACCACCGACTTCATGCGTCTCGAATGGTTCGGCCAGCAGCTCATGCCACTGGTCATCATGCTCGTCTGCGTCGCCTTCGGCTGGTTCTACCTGCGGCTGATGGTCGCCGGACGCGAAACCTACGCCATCGGCGGCAACGAGGAAGCCGCGCGCTTCAGCGGACTGCGCGTCAACCGGATCAAGCTCCGCACCTACGCGCTCTCCGGCCTCGCCGCCGGCCTCGCCGGCATGGTTTCGCTGGGCCGCTTCGGCACCGCCTCCACCAGCACCGGCACCGGCTATGAACTCACCGTGATCGCCGCCGCCGTCGTCGGCGGCGCCAGCCTGATCGGCGGTCGCGGCACCGCCATCGGCGCCCTCCTCGGCACCCTCATCATAGCGCTGATCGAAAACGGCATCATCATCCTCCGCATGGCGCAGGAATACCGCCTCATCATCATCGGCCTCGCCATCGTCGTCGCCGTTTCGCTCGACCGCCTGAGCCTCTACCTCCGCGCCCGCCGCGCCTCCCGCTAACCCCCTCCCTCGTTCTCCGTCTCATCCTCCAAGCCCCCCAAACTTCCCCATGAAATCCCATCCACGGTTCCTCCAATCCCTCGCGCTCGCCTCCGCCGCGCTGCTCACCCTCACCGCCTGCTCGAAAAAAGCCGACCCCGCCGCCGACGGCACGCCCGCCCAGCGAAAAGTCGTCCTCGGCTTCATCGGCAAGAGCCAGACCAACGACGTCTTCCAGGCCGCCCATGCTGGAGCCCGTGACGCCGCCAAAGAACTCGCCGCCAAATACGGCGTCTCCATCGAGGTCGAGATCCGCACCCCCAATGACGAGGACGCCACCAAGCAGGCCGAGGCCGTGGAGGCCCTCACCCGCCGCGGCGTCGACGGCATTTCCGTTTCCTGCTCCGAGGGCAACACCCTCACCCCTTCCATCGACAAGGCCGTCTCGAAAGGCATCCCCGTGATGTGCTTCGATTCCGACGCGCCGAACAGCAAACGCTTCGCCTACTACGGCACCGAGGATCGCTCCTGCGGCGCCCGCATCGTCGATGAGCTGGCTCGCGTCATGGGCGGCAAGGGCACCATCGCCATCATCGCCGGCAACCAGAGCGCCCCCAACCTCCAGGCCCGCGTCGCCGGCGCCAGGGAAGCCCTCGCCAGGCATCCCGGCATGAAGCTCAACACCCCCGGCGTCTTCTATCACATCGAGACCCCTGAAAAATCCGCCGAGGCCGTCACCTCCGCCCAAAACGCCAATCCCGGCATCCAGGGCTGGGCCTTCATCGGCGGCTGGCCGCTCTTCACCGCTGACGCCCTCAAGTGGCCCGCCGGCTCCATCAAGGTCGTCTCCTGCGACGCCCTCCCCGCCCAGTTGAACTACCTGCGTAGCGGACATGTGGATACGCTCTACGCCCAGGACTGCTACGGCTGGGGCTACAAGTCCGTCGAGATGCTCCTCGAAAAAATCCTCAACAACAAGGAACCCGCCAACCCCATCGTCATCGACCCCCTCACCGAGGTCACCCAGGCCAACGTGGATGCCTTCGCCAAGAACTGGGAAAAATGGCTCGCCAAGTAACCCGCCTCCCCAAGTGGCCCTCCGGACTATTTGTCACTTAATAAGTGACAAATACCCCCTCCCTTCCGACACCCCACCAATCCAGTTTGTCACTTATTAAGTGACTAACCCTCCGTCCATCCCTCCATGTCCGACGCCTTTGTCCAGTTCCGCGGCATCACCAAAACCTTCGGCGGCGTCAAGGCGCTCACCGGCGTCTCCCTCTCCATTCCCCGCGGCGAGTGCCACGGTCTCATGGGCGAGAACGGCGCCGGCAAGTCCACCCTCGGCAAGGTTCTGGCCGGAATCCACAAGCCGGATACAGGCGACGTCGTCATCGGCGGCACCCCTCACGTCTTCGGCTCACCTCGCGAGGCGATGGACGCCGGCGTCGCCATGGTTCACCAGGAGCTCGCCTTCTGCGCCGAGCTTAGCATCGCCGAAAATCTCTGCATGGGCCGCTACCCGCGCCGCCTCGGCGGACTGCTGCTCGACCGTCCCGCCATGCAGCACCGCGCCGAACAACTCCTCGCCGCCATCGGCATCAGCCTGGATGTGTGGCAGCCGATGAGCGCCCTTTCCACCGCGCAGGAACAACTCGTGCAAATCGCCGCCGCCGTCGGCAGCGAGCCGCGCATCCTGATCTTCGATGAACCCACCAGCTCGCTCTCCGAACCCGAGGCCCAGGCGCTCTTCACGCTCATCGAGAATCTCAAAACCCGCGGCCTCACGATGATCTACGTCTCCCACCGCATGCCCGAGCTGTTCCGCCTTTGCGACCAGATCAGCGTGCTGCGCGACGGCCACTACGTCGGCACCCTGCCCAAGGCCGAAATGACCCACGACGCCGTCGTGCGCATGATGATCGGTCGCAGCGTCGCCGAGTATTTTCCGCAACACCTCTCCGCCTCCCCCGGCGATGTCGTCCTGCGCGTCCGCAACCTCGCCTCGCCCCGAAAATTCACCGGCATCAATTTCGAGGTTCGCGCCGGCGAGATCGTCGGCTTCGCCGGCCTGGTCGGCGCCGGGCGCAGCGAAGTCGCCAAGGCCATCTTCGGCCTCGATCCCCGCGCCAACGGCGAAGTCGAACTCGCCGGAAAGCCCCTGCCGCTGGGCTCCATCAAGGCCGCGATGCAGGGCGGCGTCGGCCTCGTCCCCGAGGACCGCAAACGCCAAGGCTGCGTTCTTGGCATGCCTTGCCGCGCCAACATCGGCATGGCCATGCTGGATCGCCTCCGCCGCGCCGGCCTGCTCGACTACGCCCGGGAAAAAACGATCGCCACCGATTATTTCGAACGTCTCCGCGTAAAGGCCGCCTCACTCGACGCCCCCGTCAACTCGCTCAGCGGCGGCAACCAGCAAAAGGTCGTCCTCGCCAAGTGGCTCGCCCGTGGCGGACGCCTCCTCATCGTCGACGAACCCACGCGCGGCGTCGACGTCGGTGCCAAGGCCGCCATCCACGCCCTCATCGACGACCTCGCCCGCCAGGGCATGGCGGTGATCCTGATCTCCTCCGAACTGCCCGAGGTGATTAATCTCTCCACCCGCATCCTCGTCATGCGCGAGGGCCGTCTTGCCGGCGAACTCTCCCGCAAAGACGCCAGCCAGGACGCCGTCCTCCGCCTCATGGCCGGCGTCGCCCAGGCCGCCTGATCCCTCATAGCACCTTTGTCCGCTCCCGTCTGGTCGCCAGTGCCGTGTCCGCGATGCCCCCGGTCGTGCCCGCCTGACCCTCCTTTACCCAAAATCCCGATGATCACTCGCGCCAAGCCTTTCTGCTGCGCCGCCCTTCTCTCCGTCCTGCTGCCAGCAGCTCACGCGCAAACCACCGTGACAGTGCAGGCAGGCGCGCCCGGCAAGGCGATCAGCGCGGACCTCGTTGGCATCTTTTTCGAGGATCTCAGCTACGCCGCCGATGGCGGCCTCTATGCCGAACTGATTCAGAATCGCTCCTTCGACTACTCGTCCGCCGATCACCAGGACTGGACTTCTTTGACCGCCTGGCAACTCGTCCAGCGGGACGATGGTCGGGGCTCGGTCACGGTCGAAACCGCCAGACCGCTCAACGCACAAAACCCCGGCTACGCCGTCCTCGTCGTCGAGGCCGCCGGCCACGGCGTCGGCCTGCTCAACGAGGGCTTCGACGGCATCGCGGTAAACGCCGGCGACACCTACCACCTCTCGCTCTTCGCCCGTCAACTCGTCGGCACCGCCGCCCCGATTATCGTCCGCCTCGAAAGTAAAACGGGCGCCCCTCTCGCCGAAGACATTCTGCATCCGCCCACCGGCGCCTGGGAAAAATTCACCGCCACCTTGCGTCCCGCGACCACCGATGCGGACGCCCGTCTCGTCGTCCTCGCCACCGGCGCGGGCCGGCTCGCACTCGACATGGTTTCCCTCTTCCCGGAAAAAACCTTCCGCAACCGCCCCAACGGCCTCCGCGCCGACCTCGCCCAGGTCATCGCCGACTTGAAGCCAAAGTTCATGCGTTTCCCCGGCGGCTGTCTCGTCCACGGCGACGGACTCGACAACATCTACCACTGGAAGGATACCATCGGCCCCGTCGAGCAGCGCAAAGGCCAGCCCAACATCTGGCGCTACCACCAGACGGCCGGCCTCGGCTATTTCGAATATTTCCAATTCTGCGAAGACATCGGCGCCAAGCCGCTGCCCGTCGTCGCCGCCGGCGTCTGCTGCCAAAACTCCAATTATCTCGTCACCAAAAAATATGGTGTCGGCCAGGAAGGCCTGCCGATGGAGAAGATGCCCGCCTACGTGCAGGACGTGCTCGACCTCATCGAGTTTGCCAACGGCCCCGTCGCCTCGACCTGGGGCGCCAGGCGCGCCGCCGCCGGCCACCCCGAGCCCTTCGGACTCCACTACCTCGGCGTCGGCAACGAGGATAAAATCACCCCGGTCTTCGAAGAACGCTTCCGCCTGATCAACGATGCCGTGAAAGCGAAGCATCCCGAGATCGTGGTCATCGGCACCGTGGGCCCCAACCCTCAGGGCGAGGACTACGAAAAAGGCTGGAAATTCGCCAACGAACTCCGCCTCCCGATCGTGGACGAACACGGTTACAAGTCGCCCCAGTGGTTCTGGGACAACCTCCGGCGCTACGACGCCTACGACCGCACCAAGTCCCAGGTTTACCTCGGCGAATGGGCCGCGCACGACAACAAGCGCCGCACCACCTTGCGCGCCGCTCTCGCCGAAGCCGCCTTCCTCACCAGCCTCGAACGCAATGGTGATATCGTGCGCATGGCGTCCTACGCCCCGCTGCTCGCCAAGCGCGGCCACACGCACTGGGAGCCCAACCTCATCTATTTCACGAACACGGAAATCTTCCGCACAATCGGCTACCACGTGCAGCAGTTGTTCAGCGTGAACAATGGCGATACTTACCTCGCCACCACCGTGAGTCCCTCCGCCGCTCCCGGGCGTTTCGCCGCCTCGTCCGTGCACGACAGCAAAACCGGCGACCTCATCTTGAAATTCGTCAACGGCGACGACACCGCCAGGTCGCTGCACATCGAACTCGCCGGTGCAAAAAATCTTCCCGCCACGGCGATGAAGACCGTCCTCGCCGGATCCGACGCCAGCATGACCGACGCACAGTCCGTCCGGCCGCAGTCCTCGTCCATGCCCATCGCCTCTGCGTTCGACTACGAGGCTCCGGCAAATTCGCTGACCGTGATTCGGGTCAAATTACGTTGATCCGATGAAACCCCCAACCTCGTTCCTGATTTCCGCCATCGCGCTTCTGTCTGCCGCCACGCCCACGGAGGCGTCCGATCCGCTGAATACCGGCGACCGTGCCACCCTCGTGCGAGTGATCCGCTGGCGGCCGATGGCACCCTGACTTCGGCAGCCCCACCCCGACGGCTCCCGCCTCTTTCCTGTTCAATAAATTTCTTCCTCATGACGATGTCCCTCGTTCCCCTCGCCCTCCGCCTGCTCTCCGCTTGGGCGGTCTTCACCGCACTCGTTTTCGCGGGCGGCAGCATCTGCGTCGCCGCCCCGTCCGAGCCGGCGAGCGCGTATCTGATGGTCCACTTCACCGGCGAGTCTCCGCGCGGCGAGCAGATCTACTTTTCCGTGAGCGAAGACGGCCTCCACTGGACCGACCTCAACAACTCCGAGCCCGTCCTCGTCTCCACGCTCGGCGACAAAGGCGTGCGCGATCCCGCGATCGTCCGTTCGCCCGACGGAAAAAAATTCTACCTGCTCGCGACCGACCTCCGCATCGCCAACCGCAAGGGCTGGGGCGCCGCCCGCGCCCAAGGCAGCACCTCGCTGATCATCTGGGAATCGACCGATCTCGTGAACTGGTCCGCGCCTTGGATGGCGGACGTCGCGAGCGCGATCCCCGAAGCCGGGTGCGCCTGGGCCCCCGAGGCGATCTACGACGAGAGCACGGGCGACTACTTCGTTTACTGGGCCACGATCTCGCCGCGCGAGGGCGTGCGCGAGGCCCGCATCTATTCCGCCCGCACGAAGGACTTTCGCTCCTTCACCCCGCCCGTGCTCTACATTGAGCGCAACGGCTCCAGTGTGAATGCCGGCGACATCATCGATACGCAGATCATCGAGGTGAAGGGGCAGAAGCACCGCTATTATCGCTCCTCGCGCGACACCCAGATCCCGCTCGAAGGCGCCAATTCCCTCACCGGCCCCTGGGAGCGCGTCGGCGACCTTTCCCACCTCGGCTACACCGGCCGTCAGGTCGAAGGCCCGGCTCTCTTCCAGTTCAACCAGGAACAGAAGTGGGCCCTCCTCGTCGATAAACCCGGCAAGGGGGGATATTTCCCGGTCATTATCACGGACTTCTCCGATCCGAGCGGCTTCAAGCTGCTCCCCTCCGACGCCTATTCGTTTGGCGAAGGCGAAAAGCGCCACGGCGGCGTCATCAACATCACCCGCAGCGAACTCGCCGCCCTCCGCGCCAAGTGGCCCTCGCACCCCGCCCCTCTCGCCTGGTTGAAAAACAAGCTGGCCGGCTCGGGGGTTGCCATCGCCGCGCCCGCCAAGTCGTCCTCGGTGGTCCACCCCGGCGAACCTTGGCCGGACAACCGTGGCCAACACATCCAGGCGCATGGTGGCGGCGTCATCCAGGTGGGCGACACGTGGTATTGGTTCGGCGAGGACAGAGGCCACGAGACGACCGAGGCTAAACCGAACGAGCGCTACGTCTCCTGCTACGCTTCCCGGGATCTGATCCATTGGGAGTTTCGCAATAAAGTCGTTGGCGGGCTGCCACCCGTGCCCGAGCTCAAGGCCCCCTTCGCCTTCGAGCGACCCAAGGTGTTCCCCAACGAAAAGACCGGCAAATTCGTGATGTATGTCCATCTGGACGACCCTGGCTACAGATTCGCCCGCGTCGGCGTCTATGTGTCTGACAAGGTGGACGGGGACTACACATTCGTGCGCGCATTCCGGCCGCTCGAAAAAGAAAGCCGCGACATTGGCCAGTTCATCGACGACGACGGCTCCGCCTATCTCATCTTTGAATGTCGTCCGACGAAGGGCTTTTTCATCGCGAAGCTCTCCGCCGATTACCTCGATGTGGAAAAGTCGGTCGGCTTCATCAAGTCGCCGCTCGAGGGCGGCTCCCTGGTCCGCTACGAGGGCCTCTATTACTTGATCGCCTCGCACCTCACCGGCTGGTTCCCCAATCCGAATCTCTATGCCACCGCCGAGCGCCTCGAAGGCCCCTGGTCGGAGTTCAAACAGATCGCCCCGCCGGAGACGAAGACCTACGGCTCGCAATCGACCTACCTGCTGAAAGTCACCGGATCGAAGAAGACCTCGGTCATCTATATGGGCGATATCTGGAACCCAAAGAATCACGCCGACGGTCGCTACCTCTGGATGCCGCTTGAAATCGGCGGCGGCCAACTCCGGCTGCCTCCGCCGACCCCGTGGACGATCAACGTCAAGACGGGCGAAGTCCGCATCGCCCCCGCTCAGAACTGACGATCAAGCGCCCGTGATCCGCTACACCGTGAGCAAGTCCGATCGGCTCGTGCTGCGTGAATCGCGGTTCGGCCTCGCGCGCGACGACGCCGGCTTCTCCCAAGGCCCGCTCACCCCGCCGAGGCCCGCACACTCGCCGCCCACTGGAAGCTCTCCTCTTTCTGATGCCCTTCCGCACCCCATGAACTCCCGTGTCTTGCTCGCTCCCCTTGCCTGTATGCTTCTCGCGACCGTCGCCCCGACCGCTGCCGCAACCGATCCGCTTTCGTGGAGCAATCCGCTCGTTTCGCAGCGCGCCGATCCACACGTCACTCTTCACACCGACGGTTACTACTACTTCACCGCCACCGTTCCTGAATACGACCGCATCGAATTGCGCCGTGCCCGCACGCTCGGCGAACTCGCCACCGCCGAGGCCAGGATCATCTGGCGCAAGCACCCCACCGGACCGATGGGCGCGCACATCTGGGCCCCCGAACTCCACTTCATCGACGACAAGTGGTATGTTTACTTCACCGCCGGCGAGGCGGAAAACAAATGGGCCATCCGCCCCTACGTCCTCGAAGGTGAAGGCGTCAATCCGCTCGAAGCCCGCTGGTCCGAGAAAGGCCGCTTAAAACTCGGCTGGGACTCCTTCTCCCTCGACGGCACCACCTTCGCCCACCGTGGTGCGCGCTACTTCGTCTGGACGCAGATGGAGAACGGAGCAAAGGGCACCAACCTCTACATTGCCCGCATGGATACACCGTGGTCCATCACCGGCGTCATCACCTGCCTCACCAAGCCCGAATACGACTGGGAGCGGCGCGGTCACTGGGTCAACGAGGGACCTGCCGTCCTCGTCAAAAACGGACGCGTGTGGATGAGCTATTCCGCCAGCGCCACCGATGCCAATTACTGCCTCGGCCTCCTTTCCGCTCCCGCCGGCACCGACCTCCTCCGCGCCGACTCGTGGTCGAAATCGCCTGATCCCGTCTTCCGCAGCGACGTCGCCGCAAACCAGTTCGGTCCCGGTCACAACGGATTCACCACCACGCCCGACGGAAAAACCGACATCCTCGTGTATCACTCACGCAACTACGAAAAAATCAAGGGCGACCCGCTGAACAATCCCGACCGGGCCACCCGCGCCCAGATCATCCGCTGGCGCCCCGACGGAACCCCCGACTTCGGCTCCCCCGTCGCCGACGGCCCTTTCAAACCCTGATTCTTCGACTTCCCCTCCGGCATGAAACCCCGCCATCACCCCTTTCTTTCACTCGGCCTCGCGCTGCTCACCACCACCGCTTTTGCCGCTCTGCCAACCGGGACAAATACCGCGGGCCAGCTCCAGCTCACCAGCCAGCTCACCACCACCAAGCCGGAGTCCTTCGCCTTCACCCCGCTGCAAAACGGCGTCCAGCTCCGCGTCGGCGACGTGGTCAAAAACGTCCTCTTCTACGGGCCCGGCATCGTGCGCGTGAACGCCAGCTTGGGCCAGGCCCACACCGCGCATCCCAGTCTCACCGTCGTGCTCACACCGCCGGCTGTGCCGTTCGAGGTCACCGACACCGCCGCGGACCTTCAGCTCTCCACCGCCAGCCTGCGCGTGGTCGTCGATAAAAAAACCGGCTCCCTCACCTTCCTCCGTCCCGACGGCAGCGTCATCACCCGCGAGCGCGCCGACCGCCCCGCCGAAATCAAACAGGTGGCGATCTCCGGCGCCCCCACCTACGAGGTGAAACAAACCTTCACCCTCGCGGCCGACGAGTCCTTGTATGGCCTCGGTCAATACGACAATCGCTACATGGATTATCGCGGCCAGCAGGTCCACATGGTCCAGACCAACATCGGCATCGTCGTTCCCTTCCTCCTTTCGACTAGACGCTACGGCATCATGTGGGACTCCGCCTCCAGGAGCACCTTCAAGGACGACGCCTCCGGCGCCACCTTCTGGTCCGAAAGTTCACCCGCCGGCGTGGACTACTACCTCGTCGCCGGCGAGTCCATGGACGGCGTCATCGCCAGCTACCGCCGCCTCACCGGACCGGCTCCGATGTTTCCCAAGGCCGCCTTCGGCCTCTTCATGAGCAAGGAGCGTTACAAGACCCAGAACGAGCTCGTCGGCGTCGTGAAACGCTTCCGCCAGGACGGGTTCCCTCTCGATTACATCGTCCAGGACTGGCAATACTGGGGCGGCGACAAGGACGGCACCTGGAGCGGCATGACCTGGAACAAGGACCGCTTCCCCGATCCCGCCGGCGCCATCCGCGAAATCCACGGCCTCAACGCCAAGGTGATGATCTCCATCTGGCCCTCCGTCGGCAACGACACCGAGCTCGCCCGCGAACTCGACGCGAAGGGACTCCGCCACGAGCCCCTCCACTGGATCTCCAAGAAAGCGCGCATCTACGACGCCTTCAGCCCCGAAGGCCGCGCCATTTATTTCAAACACATCAAGAAAGGCCTCTTCGACGTCGGTATCGACGCCCTCTGGATGGACGGCACCGAGGTCGAGGTCGGCACCGCCTGCCACGACCCGAAACGCGTCGAGGCCGACATCAAAAGCCTCGGGAATAACGCGCTGGGTGATTACACCCGCAACCTCAACGCCTACACCCTCGTCACCACGCAAGGCACCTACGAAGGCCAGCGCGCCACCTCCGACAAACGCGTTCTCACCCTCACCCGTTCCGCCTGGAACGGCCAGCAGCGCTACGCCGCGCTTTCCTGGTCCGGTGACACCACCGCAAGCTGGGAAACCTTCCGCAACCAGATCGCCGGCGGCGTCAACGTCGCCATGGCCGGCCAGCCCTACTGGACCCAGGACACCGGCGGCTTCTTCATCCCCGGCCAATATCGCAGCGGCGAACACAGCAACGCCGAATACCGCGAACTCTTCACCCGCTGGCACCAGTTCGCCGTTTTTAATCCCGTCTACCGCATCCACGGCACCGCCATTCAACGCGAACCCTATCTCTTCCGCGACAGCGACCCCGAGTTCTACGCCTCGCTCCGCTCCGCCGCCAGCCTTCGGTATCGACTTATCCCCTACATCTACGGCCTCGCCTGGCAGAGCACCGACCGTGGCTACACGATGATGCGCGGCCTCCCGATGGACTTCCCCGACGACCCGAAGGCCCGCAAACTCGACGATCAGTTCCTCTTCGGCCGCTCCTTCCTCGTCCACCCCGTCACCCGCGCCATCCAGCGCGTGGGCACCCCGCCGCCGCCCGCCATCCAGGCGGAATTCCTCCAGACCCCCGACGGCCGCCCCGGCGTCGCCGTCGAATACTTTGAAGGCCGAAACTTCGAGAAATCCGTCAGCAAGGCCGTCGACCCAAAGATCGATTACACCTGGCCCGGCCCGCCCCTCGCCGAGCCGCCCGCCGGCCTTCGCGGCCTCGACAACTTCTCCGGCCGCTGGGCAGGCGTGATCGTCGCCGCCGAGGACGGCGAGCACGAGATCGGCGTCGAGGGCGACGACGGTTTCCGCCTCTGGCTCGACGGCAAACTCGCCGCCGAAGACTGGCGCGACGCCGGCATGCGCTTCAAGGGCACGAAGGTCACTCTTCGCAAAGGCCAGCGCCTCCCCTTCAAGATCAACTATTACCAAGGCATCCACGCCCGCGGCCTCCGCCTCGGCTGGCGCACCCCGGGTCAGCTCGCCTCCGGCGCGGGCGGCATCAACAACGCGGTCGAGACCTACCTCCCCGCCGGCGCCGACTGGTATGATTTCTGGACGAACGCGCGCCACTCCGGCGGAGCCCTCGTCTCCACGGCCTGTCCGCTCGATCGCTTCCCGCTCTTCGTGCGCGCCGGCTCCATTGTCCCGATGAGCCCGGTCATGAATTACGTCACCGAGAAACCCGACGCGCCTTACGAAATCCGCGTCTACTCAGGCGCCGACGCCACGTTCACGCTCTACGAAGACGACAACGAAACCTACGCCTACGAAAAGGGCCAGCGCGCCACCGTCACGCTCACCTGGGATGACGCCCGGCGCACCCTCTCCATCGGCAAGCGCCAGGGCTCCTTCCCCGGCATGATCGCCGCGCGCAAGCTCCGCATTGTCTGGATACGCCCGAATCACGGCGCGGGCATTTCACCAGTTGAACAACCCGACACCGAGATCAACTATACCGGCGGGCATGTAACCGTCTCTGCGCCTCGTCCATAAAGGCCGGACAATACCCGGCCCCTCGGCAGGCACGCCACCAGTCGTAGATCACCTGCGATCGGCCGGCGTGCTGACGGACGCATTTCGCCAGACTCCTCGCGTTATGGTTAACGCTCGCTCATCCTCGGCGAATGCCCCGCATCCGGTCGTCTTGGGCTTACCCCGCACGGTGTCCGCCCCCTCACTCGTGTGCCATCAGGCCACACATTACCCTCCATCCTGTTCGCGCCCCTCGCTCATGATCCGAACCACCCTTTGTTCTCTGCTGATCGTCTGCACCGCCTCGGCTGCGTCCGATTTCCACGCGTGGGCGCCCGCACCTCCCATGGGATGGAACAGCTGGGACTGCTTCGGCACGACCGTGACCGAGGCGCAAACCAAGGCGCAGACCGACTTCATGGCGGAGAAACTCAAGTCCCACGGCTGGGACTACATCGTCGTCGACATCCAGTGGTATGAGCCCTCCGCCAAGGGCCACGACTACAAGAAGGATGCTCCCCTCGCCATGGACGCGTTCAGCCGGCTCGTCCCCGCCCCTGAAAAGTTTCCCTCCGCCGCCAACGGCGCCGGTTTCAAGCCGCTCGCCGATTACGTCCACGCCAAGAGCCTCAAGTTCGGCATTCACATGATGCGCGGCATCTCCCGCCAGGCCGTAAAACAAAACACCCCCATCAAGGGCACCACCGCCCGCGCCGCCGATATCGCGGACACCACCAGCACCTGCCCGTGGAATCCCGACATGTATGGCGTCGATATGAGCAAGCCCGGTGCACAGGCCTACTACGACTCGCTCATGGAACAGGTCGTCTCCTGGGGCGTGGACTTCGTTAAAATCGACGACCTCAGCCGCCCCTATCACCAGGCCGAAATCGAGGGTATCCGCAAAGCCATCGACAAAACCGGCCGGCCCGTCGTCTTCAGCACCTCTCCCGGCGAAACACCCCTCTCCGCCGGCCCGCACGTCAATCGACACGCCAACATGTGGCGCATCAGCGACGATTTCTGGGACGACTGGAAGGCCCTGCTCGCCCAGTTCAAACGCCTCCACGACTGGACCCCGTTCCGCGCTCCCGGCGCGTATCCCGACGCCGACATGCTGCCGCTCGGCGCCATCAAGTTCGGCAAGAAAACCCGCTTCACGCCCGACGAACAGATCACAATGATGACGCTCTGGAGCATCGCCCGCTCTCCGCTCATCCACGGCGGCGACATGACCAGGACCGACGAATTCACGCTCTCCTTGCTCACCAACGACGGCGTGCTCGCCGTCAATCAGCACAGCGAAAACAACCGCCAGCTCTTCCGCACCGACGACGATCTCATCGCCTGGATCGCCGACGTGCCCGCCTCCGCCGACAAATACCTCGCCGTCTTCAACACCCGCAACGCTCCGAAAGATGCCGCGAAAGGCGCAACTGTGCCCGTCCCTGTCACACTCGCCGACACCGGTCTCACCGGCTCCGGTCCCGTGCGTATTCACGATCTCTGGACAAAAAAAGACCTCGGCACCGCAAGCGCCGGGTTCGCTCCCGAGGTTCCCTTCCACGGCGCCCGCCTCTTCCGCCTCACCCCCGCGAAATGACATGAAACTCCCCTTCTCGTTAGCCGCCGCCCTGCTGTTGCCCTGCGCACTCCGGGCCGCCAATCCCATCATCACCGACGTCTTCACCGCCGATCCCGCCGTCATCGTGCACAACGACACGGTGTATCTCTACGTCGGCCAGGACGAGTCGCCCGAGAAAAATTCCCGCTACGTGATGAATCGCTGGCTGGTCTATTCCTCGACCGACCTCGTCAACTGGACCGCCCATGGTTCCCCGCTCTCCCCCGCCGACTTCACCTGGGCCAAAAATGACGCTTGGGCCGGCCACGTCATCGAGAAAGGCGGCAAGTTCTATTGGTATGTCCCCATGAACCACGCCACCATCGGCGGCAAATCCATCGGCGTCGCCGTAGCCGACTCGCCCCTCGGCCCGTTCAAAGACGCCCGCGGTTCCGCTCTCGTGACGAACGATATGACCAAGGCCACCAAGATCGGCTGGGACGACATCGACCCCACCGCCTTCATCGACGATGACGGTCAGGCCTGGCTCTTCTGGGGCAACCAAAAGTGCTACTACGCCAGGCTGAAACCCAACATGACCGAGCTCGACGGCCCCATCCAGGTTGTCCCCGACGACCAGGTTAAAAACTTCACCGAGGCCCCGTGGGTTCACAAACGCGGCAACCTTTACTATCTCTCCTACGCCACCGGCTTCCCCGAGAAAATCGCCTACGCCACCTCCGATAAAATCACCGGCCCCTGGACCCCTCGCGGCCTCCTCTCCGAAGGCGCGTTCAACAGCAACACCATCCACCAGGCGATCATCGACTACAAAGGGCAGTCCTACTTCTTCTACCACAACGGAGCTGTCCAGCATCCCAATACCGGCGACAGCCACCGCCGCTCCGTCTGCATCGACCACCTCTACTACAACCCCGACGGCACCCTGAAGCGCGTCCTCCAGACCACCGAAGGCGTAAGCCCGCCCCCCGCCCGCCCGACAGCGCCCCGCTGATGCCCCACCGCCTGGCCCAGCTCATCCTTGCGCTCGGCTGCGTCGTCCTCTGCGTATTCGGTTCTCCCTTACAAGCTGCCGAATGGCAGTGGTCCGCCCCCGACGGCGAGGCGCGTGCCTACCTGTGGATTCCACCGGATTGCCTGCGCGTGCGAGGCATCGTCGTCGCCAGCCACAACATGGTCGAGCAAGGCATCCTCGAACACCCGGCCCTGCGCGGCACACTCGCCCGGCTCGGCTTCGCCGAGCTCTGGGTCGTGCCCTACCTCGACGCCACGTTCGATTTCAACCACGGCGCCGGTGAACACTTCGAACGCATCGTCGCCGATCTCGCCGCCCGCTCCGGCTATCACGAACTCCGACACGCCCCCGTCGTGCCCCTCGGCCACTCGGCGTGCGCGACGTTTCCCTGGAACTTCGCCGCGTGGAACCCCGCCCGAACCCTCGCCCTCATCTCCTATCACGGCGACGCGCCCCGCACCACGCTCACCGGCAACGGCAAACCGCGCATTGACTGGGGCGATCGCACCATCGACGGCATCCCCGCCCTCATGGTCATGGGTGAATACGAATGGTGGGAGGACCGCCTCACCCCCGCCTTCGCCTTCCAGTCCGCGCATCCGCGCACACCGGTCGCCTTCCTCGCCGACGCCGGACGAGGCCACTTCGACTACGCCGACCGCACCGTTGCGTTTCTCGCCCGCTTCATCGAAAAAGCCGCCACCCTCCGCCTCCCCGGCGATGCGCCCCTCGATCGTCCCATCGCGCTCAAGCCGGTCGACCCACGCAACGGCTGGCGCATCGACCGCTGGCACCCCGGCGCCCCGCCCTCTGCCCCGGCCGCGCCTTACGCCACCTACACCGGCGACCCGCACACCGCCTTCTGGTGCTTCGATGAAGAAATGGCCCGCACCACCGAGGCCATCTATGCCGGGCAACGTCATAAAAAGCCGCAGCTCCTGAGCGTCACCGATGGACATCAACCTGGACCGGTCTGCCCGCCGACAATCCCCTCAGCCACGCCAGCGGCGGCGGCCCCATCACGCTCTCCCGCATTGTCGGCCCCTTCGTCCAGACCAGTCCCGATACGTTCGAACTCCGCTTCGGCCGCGCCGAATACACAGCCAACCGCCGCAACCACGACCTCTGGTTCGTGGCCGCCCACCCGGGCGACGAGCACCACAAGAGCGCCGTGCAACAGGCGATGGTCCGGGTCACCCCCACCCGCGACGGCGCGCCCCAACGCATCACCTTCCCCGAAATCCCCGATCAGCCCGCCGGTGCAGCCACCCTCCGCCTCGACGCCTCATCCGACGCCGGCCTGCCCGTTTCCTACTACGTCCGTGAAGGTCCCGCCGAGATCGACGGCGCCACGTTGCGTTTTACCCCGGCCCCACCCCGTGCCCGCTATCCCCTCGAAATCACCGTTGTCGCCTGGCAATTCGGCCGTCCCGCCGAACCGAAGGTCAACACCGCCGCACCCGTCGAGCGCACGTTCCGCATCCTCGGACCCGCCGCCCGCTGACACTATGCCCCCTTTCCCTTGCCGTGCGCCCAGGCACGCAGCAATGCGTCGCTGAGATCACTCAGCTTGACCGGCTTGCTGACGTAGTCGTCGATGCCTTCGCTCAGAAATCGTTCCCGATCCCCCACCATGGCCGTCGCCGTCATCGCGATAATCCACGGCTGCGGCATTCCGGTCCGTGCCCGCAATTTCCGCGTCGCCTCCAGTCCATCCATCACCGGCATGTGTATGTCCATGAAAACGACATCGTAGTTGCGACTGGTGAACGCGTCGACCACCTCGCTCCCGTTGCCAGCGACATCGACCCGGTAACCCAGCTTCAACAACATGCGCCGCGCCACGAGCTGATTCACCGAATTGTCCTCCGCGACGATGATCGAAATCGGATGATCCCGCGCAATTTCGACTATGGACGGTGGGGGCGCCGCGGACTCAACGCCCAATACCCCGGTCCGATCGAATGATTTCAACAGGGCGTCGTGGAGGACGTGGGGCCTTACCGGCTTGTCGATGATTTGAGTGATCCCGAGGCCTTGGGCCGCCGAACGAATGGATTCCTTTGAGCCGGACGTCAGAAAAATGATCGGGACGTTGCCGGGCGTGTGCTGCGCGCGTAATTTTCCCGCCAGCATCAACCCGTCGCACTCCGGCATATGAAAATCCAGCAGGCATGCGTCGAAACTTTTTTCCGACAACACAACCCGGAGCGCCTCCGCCGCTCCCTCCGCTTCGCGAACCTTCGCCCCCCAGCCTTCCACATAGAGCTGGAGGATTCGCCGGTTGGTCGCGTTGTCATCCACCACGAGTATTCTCCGGCCGGCGACTGATGCTCCGCGCGACGCCGGGATGCTCGTCTCCCGCGTTTCCCCCGTCGCGACGTTCCCCACCCTTGTCGTGAATCGAAACGTCGAACCCACGCCTTCCTGGCTTTCGACTTCAATGGTTCCTCCCATGATTTCCACCAGTCGCTTGCTGATCGCCAGGCCCAGGCCCGTCCCTCCGAACCGCCGCGTCGTCGATGAGTCAACCTGGCTGAAGTTCAGGAACAGTCGGTCCTGCTTGTCCTTTGGAATTCCAATCCCCGTGTCACGCACGCTGAACGCGAGCATGCACGTCGTTGGATCATCGCCCGGTTGGGATAGCAACTTCACCGCCACTTCGACTTCGCCACCTGCGGTGAACTTCACCGCATTGCTGCCAAGGTTCGACAGGATCTGGCGGAGGCGGGTCACATCGCCTGTCACCAGATGCGGCACGTCGCGATCGATTCGATACATCAATTCGATCTTGGCTTCGTGCGCCTCCGCCTTGAAGAGCATGAGCGATTCCTCGACGCAGGATATCAAATCGAATTCCTGCTGTTCCAGTTCGAGGCTTCCCGATTCGATTTTCGAAAAATCGAGGATGTCGCTGATCAATACCAGCAGGGTCTCGCCAGACCCGCGGATCGTTTCCACGTATTCCTGCTGCTCCGGAGACATCGGGGTTTCGAGCAGCAGGCTGGTCATTCCGATCACCCCGTTCATGGGCGTTCGGATTTCATGGCTCATGTTCGCCAGAAACGCGGAACGGGCGCGCAGCGACTGCTCCGCGATCTCCTTCGCCTCCTCCAGTGCTTTTTCGTCCGCCTTGCGGCCCGTGATGTCAGAAACGATCCCCAGCATCTTTGCCGGTTTCCCCTCGGCGTTCCGATACACGCGTCCCTTGGACTCGATCCAGTGCAGCGAATCATCCGGCCAGGCAATCCGGCATTGCATGCTGAATTCCCCGGTGCTGAACGCCTGCTCGAACGCCTGCTTCACGCGTCCGTAATCCTCGGTCACCACGTGACGCATGAAAATGTCGAAGTCCCACTTGGGCTGCAGCGAATCGTATCCGAAAATCTGATCGTGCCGAAGCGAACGCATCGAGGTATTGGTGACCAGGTCCAGCTCCCACGCGCCCATCTGCGCGGAATCCAGGGCGAGTTCCAGCCGGCGCCGGTTTTCCAGGAGTTCTTCTTCAGCCTGACGATGCTTGATCGCGTAGCGGATTGAGCGATCAAGCATTGCCGGCGTGATTTGCCCCTTCACCAGATAGTCGGAAGCACCGGCGGCCAGGGCGGTCTGGTCCAGATCCGGCATCTCCGAACCGGTGAGTAAAATGAACGGCAACCTCGCATTCAACTCCCGGGCTTGACGCAAAAGGTGCACCCCGTCCTCCACGCCAAGGTGGTGGTCCAGGAGACAAACGTCGTAAATGCCACTTAGGATCTCCTTCAATCCTTCATCGTAACTAGCCGCGCATCGCACCTCATACCGGGCTCCGTAAGCCCCCCTGAATAGATGCTTGGTAAGCTCAAGGTCCTGGGGACTGTCATCAACTACAAGCACTCGAAGGTTGGCCATATACGGAAATGAAGGACGTCAATAAAACGACTGTGGCAACCTGATTGCTGGAGCTGTTGGCGTTGTTTTGACGCTCGGACCGGATCGTTTCCGGATCCGCCAACCCCAAAGCGCCCGTCGAAGCGTTATCGTTAACGCTTACAACACCCTCGGCGGGGCCACGGTCCTCGCTGATCATCAGCCGTTAACCCGCTTTTGCCGGCGCCCCGCCACCTCTTTACCCGGCCTGCCCTTGCCCTTCGTTGTTCGTCCCCTCGCCACGGCTCCCGTCCGTTGTCCTCCGCTCTTCGTCCTCTTCTTTATGACCCTCGCCTCACCTCCATCCGCCCTGCGCACGCGCCCCTTCGGAAAACTCGGCTGGGCGGTATCCGAAATCAGCTACGGTGCCTGGGCCCTCGGCGGCGGCGCCTGGGGCGAACAGGACGACCGTGAATCCATCGCGGCCCTGCAGCGGGCCATCGATCTCGGCGTGAACCTCATCGACACCGCCGCCGGTTACGGCAACGGCCGCAGTGAACAGGTCATCGCCCGCGCCCTCGCCGGCCGCCGTGAAAAAATCCACCTGGTCACCAAGACACCGCCCCTCCCCGGCAACTGGCCTCCTCAGCCCCACGAACGCGTCGAGGATCGCTACCCCGAGTCCCACCTGCGCGCCAACCTGGAGGAGCGCCTCCGCTTTCTGAACACCGACTGCATCGACGTGCTCCTTCTCCACGTGTGGTCCCGCGCCTGGAACCGCGACCCGCAACCGCTCGCCGTCCTCGAACAGTTCAAACGCGAAGGCAAGATCCGCGCCTATGGCATCTCCACGCCCGATCACGACCAGGACCAGCTCAACACCCTGCTGGCCGCGGGCCGGCTCGATGTGATCCAGCTCGTCTACAACCTCTTTGAGCAACAGCCCGCCGCCGAGGCGCTCCCGCTCGCCCAAGCCTCGGGCACGGCCGTCATGGGCCGGCTCGTTTTCGACGAGGGCAGCCTCACCGGAAAACTCACACCCGCCACCACGTTTCCCGAAGGCGATTTTCGCCGCGGTTACTTCGGCGGCGACCGCGTCCCCCGCACCGTCGCCCGCGTCGAACGCATCCGCGACGACTTGCGCGACACACCCTATGCGCCCGCCCAAGCCGCGATCAAATTCGCCCTCGCCCACCCCGCCATGAGCACCGTCATCCCCGGCATGCGCAATCTCGCCCAAGTCGAGGCCAACGTCGGCGCCTCCGCCGCTCCCGACTTGCCCGACGCCTTGCTCGAACGCCTCCGCCGTCACATCTGGCTGCGCGGCAACTGGCATGCCGGCAAATAAAAGAAAGACGGACATCCCCGTCCGTCCTCCACCCGTTCCAGCCTCCGTCTTCTGTCCCTGTCCTCCGTCTTCCGTCTCCACCCCGCCCCATGCCGCCTCTCCCTTCCACTTCCGCGCCCCGACGCGCCTTGTTCACGGGAGCCCTGCTTCCGTTTCTCTTGCCTGCCTACGTCGCCGCCGCGGACTCCTCGATGAACCAGCTCACCACCTACGCCGCCCCCGCCGGCATCCCCGCCAACACGAATTTCACCGTAAAAGTGCGCTCCCCCGGCGGCGAGTGGCTCGAGCTGTTTTGTTACGCGGTGGAAGTCGACATGCATCAACCGCGCACCGCCGCACTGGCCATTTTCGACTTCTCCGGCGAAGTCGAGGTCGCCGTCACAAATCGTCGTGGCCCGGTCGCCTCGGCTCGCATCCGCCCGCTTTCCTACGCACTCACGCCCGGGATCGCCGGCGACACGCTCCACTTCAAGCTCACGCAACCCCGCAATCTCTCCATCGAGGTCAACGGCGATATCTTCGAGAATCTTCATCTCTTCGCCGGCCCGATCGATACCGAACGCCCGGATCCGCAGTCGCCCGATGTCCTCTACTTCGGGCCCGGCGTGCATTCCCCCGGACCAAGCCTGGCCATTCCAAGTGGGAAAACCGTGTATCTCGCCGGCGGAGCCGTCCTCAAAACCAAGCTCGTGTGCGACCGGGTCGAAAACGTCCGCATCCTCGGCCGCGGCATCCTCTACCATCCCGAGCGAGGCATCGAGGTCACCCGCTCCCGCAACGTTTCCATCGACGGCATCACCATCGTCAACCCGCGCCACTACACCGTCCACGGCGGCCAGTCGCAGGCTCTCACGATCACCAATCTCAAGTCTTTCAGCAGTCACGGCTGGAGCGACGGCATCGACCTCATGAGCTGCTCCGGCGTGCTCGTGGACGGCGTCTTCCTGCGCAACTCCGACGACTGCATCGCGATCTACGGACACCGCTGGACCTACTTCGGCGACGCGCGTGACATCACCGTCCGCAACTCCACCCTCTGGGCCGACGTCGCCCACCCGGTCAATATCGGCACTCATGGTAATCCCGCCCGGCCCGAGGTGATCGAAAACCTTCACTTCTCCAATCTCGACATCCTCAATCACGACGAACCCCAGATCGGCTATCAGGGCTGTTTCGCCATCAACGCCTCCGACGCCAACCTCGTCCGCAACGTCCGCGTGGAAAACGTGCGCATCGAGGATTTCGAGCAAGGCCAGCTCGTCAGCCTCCGCGTCGCCTTCAACCGCAGCTATGCCACCGCCCCCGGCCGCGGCATCGAAAAGGTGCATTTCAAAAACATCACTTACAACGGAGCCCGCGCCGGCATCTCCATCCTCGCCGGCTACGACGAGACCCGTCCCATCGACGGCGTCACCTTCGAAAACCTGCGCATCAACGGCCGCCTCATCCGCACCGCCGACGAAGCCCGTTTCTTCGTCGGTGAACACGTTCGCAACCTCGAATTCAGCGTCACTCAATAACGCCGGAACATCCGCGTCTTCTTCCGCAACGACTCACGTATTAAAACCACCCCATGCGTTTTCTTCCCCTGCTCCTTCTCGTCCTGCTCCCCGTCATGCACGCCGCGCCCGCCGGCATCATTCGTCCCGGCGAACTCTGGCCCGACACGCGCGGCCGTCATATCCAGGCCCATGGCGGCGGCATCCTCAAACAGGGCGACACCTACTATTGGTTCGGCGAGGACCGCGGAGACGAAGACGGCAAGGCAAAGCCCCTCGACCGCTTCGTTTCCTGCTACGCCTCGAAGGACCTCACCCGCTGGGAATTTCGCCGCCAGGTCGTCCGCGGCGGCCCGCCCGAGAACATCGGCACGCCATTCGTCCTCGAGCGTCCCAAGGTTTTCCACAACGCGAAAACCGGCCGCTACGTCATGTATGTCCACCTTGATTCGCATGATTATAAATACGCCCGCGTCGGCGTCTACACCTGCGCCACCGTCGACGGCGACTACACCTTCGTCCACAGCTTCCGCCCGCTCGGCCAGGAGAGCCGCGACATCGGCCAGTTCATCGATGACGATGGCACCGCCTACCTCATCTTCGAAGCGCGTCCGACCAAGGGTTTTTTCATCGCGCGCCTGTCCGACGATTATCTGACCGTGGACCAGCCCGTGTGTTTCGTTCCCTCGCGACTCGAAGGCGGCGCGATCGTCCGCCACGACGGCCTCTACTACCTCATCGGTTCGTGGATGACCGCCTGGAATCCCAATCCCAACCAATACGCCACCGCCCCCACCCTCGCCGGCCCGTGGTCCGAGTTCCGCGACATCGCTCCGCCCAAAACCAAGACCTACGGCTCGCAATCCACCTT
>JAQSWS010000084.1 GCA_029266495.1 Rariglobus sp.
AATGCGACACACGATCTCCGTCCTCGTTGAGAACAAGTTCGGCGTTCTAGCCCGCGTGGCCGGCATGTTTTCCGGCCGCGGCTTCAACATCGATTCGCTCAACGTCGCCCCCACGCATGATGCATCGCTGTCTCGGATCACCGCCGTCCTCAAAGGCGACGACTCCGCGCTCGACCTCTGCATCAAGCAGCTCCGCAAGCTGGTCAACGTCGTCGACGTCGTTGACTTCACCGAGGGCCAGGCGGTATCCCGCGAGCTCGTGCTCATCAAGGTCAAGGCCGATACCAAGACCCGCTCGGAGATCATGCAGATCAGCGACATCTTCCGCACGAAGATCGTCAACGTGGCCCATGACTCCCTGATCATCGAGATGACCGGCGACGACGCCAAGGTCAGCGCCTTCCTCAAGCTCATCGAGCCGTTTGGCATCATCGAACTTGCCCGCACCGGCGCCCTGGCGCAGATGCGCTAAGGCGCGAAGCGCGTTGCCGCTAGTCCAGAGCTTAGAGTCCAGAGTCTAGAGCCAGAAAACCTCCATCTCCGATTTCTTACTCTTAGCTCTAGACTCTCAGCTAAAGACTTTCCGATCCTTCCTCTAACAACTTTCCCAAACCACCATGCCCGCTAAAGTATACACCGACAAGGATGCCGATCTCGGCCTCTTCAAAGACAAGACCATTGCCGTGCTCGGCTACGGCTCCCAAGGCCACGCGCACGCCCTCAACCTGAAGGACTCCGGCGTCAAGGTCATCATCGGCCTCTACGAGGGCTCCAAGTCCAAGCCCGTCGCTGAAAAGCATGGCTTCAAGGTCGTCACGACCGCCGAGGCCGTTCAGCAGGCCGACGTCATCCTGGTCGGTCTCCCCGACATGAAGCAGGCGGACGTTTATACCAACGACATCGCCCCCAACCTGAAGAAGGGCAAGACCCTCATCTTCTCGCACGGTCTCGCCATTCACTTCGGCCTGATCAAGGTCCCCGCCGACATCGACGTCATCCTCGTCGCCCCCAAGGGCCCCGGCCACATGGTCCGCCGCCTCTATGTTGAAGGCAAAGGCATGCCCGCCCTCATCGGCGTGTTCCAGGACAAGTCCAAGAAGGCCAAGAAGAACGCCCTCGCCTGGGCCAAGGGCATCGGCAGCACCCGCGCCGGCGTCCTCGAGACCACCTTTAAGGAAGAGACCGAGACGGACCTCTTCGGCGAACAGGCCGTCCTCTGCGGTGGCGCCTCCGCCCTCGTTCAGGCCGGTTTCGAAACCCTCGTCGAGGCTGGCTACCAGCCCGAGATGGCCTACTTCGAGTGCTTGCACGAGCTGAAGCTCATCTGCGACCTCATGTATGAAAAGGGCATCTCCGGCATGCGCTTCTCCATCTCCGAGACCGCCAAATACGGCGACATCACCCGTGGCCCCCGCGTGATCAACGCGAACACGAAGAAGGAAATGAAGAAGATCCTCACCGAGATCCAGAGCGGCAAGTTCGTCAAGCAGTGGGTCGCCGAATACAAGGGCGGTCTCAAGAACTACAACGCCCTCCTCAAGGCCGGCGAAAAGCACCAGATCGAGAAGACCGGTGACCGCCTCCGCAGCCTGATGCCCTGGATGCCCAAGCGTAACATCGGCGGCGTGCAAGGCGCCTACGCGTCGTAAGGAGAAGGAGCGAGCAGCGGGTAGTGGGTGGCGAGCATTCGGACTCGGCTCATTGCCCTTTGCTCATGCTGGAGTAAATATTCGCAAAGGCCGTGGGCATTCGTGCCACGGCCTTTTTTAGTTTTTCGGTTTCGGTAATTGGCTACTCACTACTCGCTGCCCGCTGCTCACTATTTTGAAAACCAAGCTCATCCTCGCCACTCGCAAGAGTCCGCTTGCCCTTGCGCAAACGGAGCAGGTGGCCGCGCACCTGCGCGCGTCGCTCGGCGTCGAAACCGAGTTGCTCAAGATCGTCACGACGGGCGACCAACGCACCGAGTGGTCCCTCGAAAAACAAGGAGGCAAGGGCCTGTTCACGAAGGAACTCGAGGAGTCTCTTTTGCGTGGCGAGGCCGACGTCGCGGTCCATAGCTGCAAAGACCTTCCGGGCGAGCTCCCCGGGGGCCTGACCGTCGCCGGCTACCTTCCGCGCGAAGATCCGCGCGACATGCTCGTGGTGCGCGAGGGCATTGAGTCTCCCGCGTTGATCGCCACCAGCAGCCCGCGCCGCCGGCTGCAGCTGGCGATGCTGTTTCCCGATGCGCAGTTCACCGAGATCCGCGGCAACGTGGACACACGGCTCCGCAAAATCGCCCAGGATCACGTTGCCGACGCCACGGTGCTCGCGTCCGCCGGCCTGCGCCGCCTTGGCATCGGGGGATGGAAGGGAGCGGAGTTTCACGCGCTGGATTTTTCGCACATGGTTCCCGCTGTCGGCCAGGCCGCGATCGCGATCGAAACACGCACCGCCGATGCGGCACGCTTTGCGGCCGTGCTCGATGCGCGCACCTCACGTTTCGTCACCCTGGAACGTGCGTTCCAAGCCGCGCTCAACGGTGGTTGCCAGACGGCCTTCGCCGCTCACGCGACTGCCGACACGCTCTGGTTTTACCATCACGAGATCGGCCTCCGCAGCCTGCCGCTGAGCGACGCCGAGATCGACGCGCCGGCCGAAACGGCGGCGGCAATCTTAAAGCACTTTGGCTTTAAGATTGAGTAGCGAGTAGCGGGTAGTGAGTAGCGAGCATTCAGAACTCCCGAAATCCACCCTGCTACCATTCCGAAACTACTCGCTACCCGCTACTCACTACTCGCTACTTTCCCTCCCTCCATGTCCTCCACTGGTATCGTTCATCTTGTTGGCGCCGGCCCCGGCGACCTTGGCCTTGTCACTTTCCGCGCGAAGGAGCTCATTTCGCAGGCCGATGTCCTCGTTTACGACTACCTCGTGCATCCCGAGTTGATCAAATGGTGCCGCCCCGAGTGCGAGGTTGTCTACGTTGGCAAAAAAGCCGGGTTTCATTCCGTGCCGCAGGAGGAGATCGAGGCGCTGCTGGTGAAGCATGCCAAGGCGGGCAAACGCGTTGTGCGGCTCAAGGGCGGCGATCCCTTTGTCTTCGGACGTGGCGGCGAGGAAGCCCGCACGCTCGCCAGGGACAACATCCCTTTTGAAGTCGTCCCGGGCGTCACCGCCGCGCTCGCGGCCGGGGCCTACTCGGGCATTCCGCTCACCCATCGCAACACCAGTTCCTCGCTCGTCTTTCTCACCGGCCACGAGGACCCCACCAAGGGCGAATTGCAGATCGACTGGCGCGCCTATGGTTCACTTAAGAACACCACGCTCGCGATCTACATGGGCATGGGTCACCTGCGCTTCATCATGGACGAGCTGCAGGCGGGCGGGATGTCCGCCGCAATGCCCGCCGCCGTCGTGCAGTGGGCGTCGCTTGGCCGTCAGCGCAGCGTGGCCGGCACCATCGCCACGCTCGCCGGTCTGGTGGAAAAAGCGCAGCTCGGCGCGCCTGCGATCATCTTTGTCGGCGAGGTCGTCACCCATCACGACGACATCGACTGGTTCGAACATCTGCCGCTCTTCGGGCGTCGGGTGGCGATCACCCGCACGCGCGACCAGAACAGCGAATTGCGGGAGAAACTCGAGACGCTCGGCGCCGAGGTCCTTGAACTGCCGCTCATCACGATCAGCAAGGACACGGATCGCCTCGGGTTTGTCGAAATCCTCGCCGAACTCGGCAGCTACGACTGGATCGTCTTCACGAGCGCGAACGGCGTGCGGTATTTCTTCGAGGATTTTCTCAAGGGCTTTAAAGACATCCGTTCGCTTGGCATCCTGCGATTCGCCTGCGTGGGCAAGGCGACCGCGCGCGAGATCGAGCGTTACCACATCAAGGTCGAGTGCATGCCCGACACCGCCACGGGCGAGTCACTGGCCGATGCGCTGATCGCCACGGGAAGCCTCGACAGCGCCAAGGTCATCGTTGTCACGGGCAATCTGAATCGCGACGTGCTGGTGCGAAAACTCGAGGCGGGCGGTGCGATCCTCGACCGGTTGCTCCTCTATAAAACGGAGAAAACCGATCTCGCCCACGATCCGGTCGCCGACGATTTCCGGGAGAAAGGCGCCGATGCGATCCTCTTTGCCAGCTCCTCCGCCGTTCAATCCTTCGCCGAGCAATCCGCGGTGCTGGCGCTGTCCGCAAACGCGAAACTTCCGCTGGCCGGCAGCATCGGTCCGCAGACAACGGAAACGATGAAGAAGGCGGGAATGGCCATCGGTTTCGAAGCGAAGAAACCGAGCCTCGATTCCTTGATCGAGGCGCTGATCAAGAATCTCAAGTCGAACTGAGCCACGCAGGGTGCGTTGAGCTCCGGGTCAAACTCCCGGAAGACGGGCAGGAATGTCCGTCTTCCTTTGACGCCTACTCGGAATCACTCTCCACCGGGCTGTCCTTTGGCGTCCGCAGCGAATGGATCACATAGATGACCACGCCGACGCAAATGCCGGCGTCGGCGACGTTAAAGGTCGGGTAGATGTAGCTGCCGAAGTGGAAGTCGAGGAAGTCGATCACGTGGCCGTGAAGGACGCGGTCGATCAGATTGCCGATGATGCCGCCGCAGAGGAGGCCGAAGGCGAACTGGACGGGGCGTTTGTGAAGCTCGAGGGCGCGCCGCCAGAAAAAGATCGCCCCCAGCGTGAGCAGCGCGATGAGCGCGAGCATCGTGGTCTGGCCGGCGAAGAGGCTCCAGGCCGCGCCGGTGTTGCCGACGTGGATGATATAAAAAAAGCCGTCGATGACCGTGATCGCGTCAGGCGGCTCATAGGTGGGGAAGGGCAGGGTGGCGGAAATCCACGCCTTGGTGAGCTGGTCGAGGACGAACACCGCCAGCCCGAGCCACCAGAGCAGCCGGTAGGCATGGATACGCTCCCAACGCGAAACCGCCACCGGAGAGGTGGCGGCTGGCTGGATCGAACTCTCGGGGCGGAGCGAGGAGGCGCTCATTCGTCGCCGTCGTCGCCGCCGCCGGCGCTGAGGGTGGCGCCCTCTTCGCCGAGTTCGCCGAAGAGTCCGGCCTGGGTGCGGGAGCGATGGCGGTTGCGCTCGATGTTTTTCTGGGCCTCGGCCGAGTAGCGGGTGAACGGCACGGCGAGCAGGCGGTCCTTGGCGATGGGCTTCTGGGTGATTTCGCAGGTGCCGTAGGTGCCGTCCTTGATGCGCTTGATCGCGGCCTCGACCTCGGAGAGGGCCTCTTGTTCGGAGGAGACGAGGGAGAGCGCGAAATCGCGGTCAAAGGTGTCGGTGCCGGCGTCGGCCATGTGCTGGCCGTAGCTGGAGAGATCGCCGGCGTCGTCTTTCGACGAGCGTTTCAGGGTCTCTTCGGAATGAGTGTCGATCTGGCCGGTGAGGTGATTGCGCAGGTCGAGGAGGAGCTTGTAGAACCGGCGGAATTTTTCCGGGACGTCCTCTGAATCGTCGGGCGTGGGCAGCTTGGCCTTCTTGGGGTTGAAGCCGAGGATGTCGGCGAGGGACGCAGCCTTGATGTGGTGGGGCTGGGAGGCTTGGGCGAGCTTGGCGGCGTCGATTTGTTTGGAGGCCTTGGCGACCTTGGTGGAGGTCCCCTTGGTGTCGGTGTCGACCACCTTGGTGGTCTTGGCGATTTCGCGGATCTCATCGAGCGAGAAGGCGATCGGACGGATGGGGCCTTTTTTCTGAAGAATCCGGGAGCGGAGATCGGCGCGGGCGGACGATTTGGCGGAGGGAGCCGCCTTGGACGCGCCCTTGGGGGCGGTCGTCTCGGCAGCGGATTTCGGAGCCGGCTTGGCGACGGGCTTGGCCGCGGGCTTTTCAGCTTTGGCGGGAGAGGATGATTTGGATTTGTCGGACTTCACTGGTGCGGCGGACTTGGGCGCCGGTTTAACGGCGGGAGAATGACGGGACTTTGCGGCGGGTTTGGCAGCAGGCTTGGCGGCCGGCTTGTGAACCGGTTTCGTGGCCGGTCGCGCCGCAGTTTTCTTGGCGGGAGATGATTTGGAAGATTTTTGGACGGGCTTCGTCGGAGATTTTTTCGCGGCCGGTTTTACAGGTTTACCAACGGGCTTCTTTTTCGAAGCGGGGGCGGGCTTTTTAGTTTTTTTGGCCATGATGATTGTAGGGTGACGAAGAAAAATGTTTCATGTTTTCAACGCTTCGGCGCATCTTGGGCAAACTTCCCCATGGGAAGTCGCCTCCAAAGATGGCACCCAGCGCCAGCAGCGGGGACAGCGGACATAGCCGAGTTCCTCGCCGTGGCGCACGGTGACCTCGAGGTTCGGGCCGGCGCCCTCCTGGACGGTGACGTGCGAGACGATGAAGAGCTCCGGCAGGAAGTCCCGGTGCTTCTGCAGAACGTTGAAAAGAGGGTCGCTGGAACCGATTGCGAGCGTGATGACGGCGTCGAGGGACTTGCCGAGCTTGCCGGCGGCACGCTGGGGTTCGATGGCTTCGTTGACCTTGGCGCGCACCTTGAGGAGGGCGGCGACGTCGGCTTCGATCCCTGAATTGGTCCACGCGGTGTCGGCCACGGGCCAGTCCTGAAGGTGGATCGGGTCGTTGGTGAACTCCGTCTTCGTCGTGGCGTAGGCCCAGGCTTCGTCCGCCGTGAAGGTGAGGACGGGGGCGAGAATTTTAACGAGGACGCCGAAAATGTGGTGGATCGCGGTCTGCGAGGAACGGCGCAGCGGATTCGTGGTGCCGAGCGTGTAGAGGCGATCCTTGAGGATGTCGTGGTAGACGGCCGACAGGGTGACGGCGCAGAAGGAGCTCACCGCCTGGATGACGCGGTGATATTCATAGGCGTCGTAAGCGGCGGTGGCCTCGGCAAGGAGTTTCGCGGTCTGGTGCAGCGCCCAGCGATCGAGCGTGTCGAGCTGCTCGTAGGACAGGGCATCCCTGGCCGGATCGAAATCGCAGAGGGTGGAGAGCTGGTAGCGAAGGGTGTTGCGCAGGTTGCGGTAGCCTTCGGACGCGTTGTTGAGAATTTTCTCCGAAAGCGTGATGTCTTGCGTGAAATCCTGGGAGGCGATCCAGAAGCGGATGACGTCGGCGCCGTATTGGGCGATGAAGTTATCGGACGTCGGGGGCTTTTCGTATTGGCCCGACTTGGAGATTTTTTTGCCGTCTTCGCCGACGATGAAACCGTGGGTGAGGACCGCTTTGTAGGGCGCGCCATTGAAGGCGATGATGCTCGTCCAAAGGGAGGATTGGAACCAGCCGCGATGCTGGTCGGAGCCTTCTAGGTAGAGATCGGCGGGCCATTGGGTGGCGCCCTGCTGGTTGCGGAGAACGGCGGCATGCGAGGAGCCGGAGTCGATCCACACGTCAAGGGTGTCGCGCCCCGGGGTCAGCGCGACCGGCGCGGGCCAGCCGGCGGGGAGCGTCACGCCGGCGAGGATCTCGGTGGTCGGCGCGTCATACCAGAAGTTGGTGCCTTTGGTCGCGATCTTGTCGGCGACGGCGCGGATCACTTCGGCGTCGATGAAGGCGTTTTTATCCGCGTCGTAAAAGGCGATGATGGGCACGCCCCAGGAACGCTGGCGGCTGATGCACCAGTCGGGGCGGGCTTCGACGGCGCCGCGGATGCGGGATTCGCCCCAGGTGGGAACCCATTGCACGCCGGCGATGGATTTGAGAGCGGTATCGCGAGGAGAGGCGGGCGAGGTGTCGGAGGTGCGATCAAGGCCAACGAACCACTGGTCGACGGCGCGGAAGATGATCGGGGTTTTGGAGCGCCAGCAGTGGGGATAGCTGTGGACGTATTTGGCCTTGGCGAGGAGGGCGTTGGCGCCCGCGAGTTTTTTGAGGACCGCGAGATTGGCGGGCGAAGGTTTTTTGGCGGCGAGATCCTCGACCGTTTCGAGGGTGGTGATGCCGACGAGATCGGCGGGCACCTGGCCGTCGTCGAGGTAGCGACCGTCGGCGCCGACGGGACAGTAGATGTCGAGTTTGTAGCGGAGGCCGGTGAGATAGTCCTCGGCGCCGTGGCCGGGGGCGGTGTGGACGGCGCCGGTGCCGCTGTCGGTGGTGACGTAGTCGGCGAGAACAACCGGGGATGCTCGATTGATGAATGGGTGCTGAGTAGCGAGGCCTTCTAGTTTTGCGCCCTTAATGACCAATGACGAATGACCAATGACCAATGACGGATCGGGGTGCTTGGCAGCCTCGAGGACGGCGGGAAGCAGCGCTTGGGCGACGAGGATGCGTTCGGCGCCGAGGTCGGCGACAACGTAGTCGACTTCCGGGTGGAGGGCGATCGCGAGGTTGGCGGGGATCGTCCAGGGAGTCGTGGTCCAGATGACGACGAAAAGCGGTTTATCGGAGGGCAGGTTGAACTTCGCGGCCTCGGTGACGGGGACGGCGAACTTCACCCAGATGGCGGTCGAGATGTGGTCCTTGTATTCGATCTCGGCCTCGGCGAGGGCGGTCTCGAAGGGGATGCTCCAGTAGACGGGCTTCTTGGAGCGGTAGACCAGGTTCTTTTCGACGAAGGCCGAGAAGGTGCGGATGATGTCGGCCTCGTAGGCGGGGGCCTTGGTCTTGTATTCGTTTTTCCAGTCGGCCTGGACGCCGAGACGCTTGAATTGCTTTGTCTGCGTGGCGATCCAGCTCTCGGCGAACGCGTCACAAAGGGAGCGCATTTCGGCGGTGGAGACCTGCTTGTTTTCGGCCTGAAGGCCGCGCATCACCTTTTGTTCGATGGGAAGGCCGTGGCAGTCCCAGCCGGGGACGTAGGGCGTGCGGTAGCCGCGGAGGGATTTGTAGCGAAGCGTGATGTCCTTGAGCGTCTTGTTGAGCGCGGTGCCGATGTGGACATCGCCGTTGGTGAAGGGCGGGCCGTCGTGGAGGACGAAGGTTTTGCCGGTGACGGCGTTTTTGCGCTGGATGGCGGCGTAGAGATCCAGCTTTTCCCAATGGGCGAGACGCGAAGGCTCGCGCTGCACGAGATTTGCCCGCATCGGGAAATCGGTTTTGGGAAGCTGGAGGGTGTCTTTCAGGTCTTGCGCCATGCCAAAGAAAAGCGGCGAAGGCTATGTCGGGGAGTCGGCGAGTCAAGGCCCGCGCAAGGACTTGGGGATAATATCCGATCCCAAGGATTTATTCGCCAAACGGGTCGCCTTCCGGGGCGCTTCAGAGTGCGGCGCCGGTGAGGAGCATCGGGCCCCCGGGCTGGGCGGCTCCGCCCTTGGGGACGAGGGAGATGCCGAAGGTTTGCGCGTCGTCAAGGGAGGCGGGGAACTTGAAGTTCACGCGGGTTTCCTCGGTCTCCGGGGCAAGGGTGAAAACGGCCACGCTGAGGGCGGGGGACGAGGGGCCGGTGACCCAGAGCTGGTAATCACTGTCCGGCGGAGGTGCGGGGAGTTTTGAGACAACCAGCGCGCCTTCCTGGCGCCCCGGGATCCATACCACGGTGGCATGGGCGGAAGACGGAGCGGGACCGGAGGCGATGAGGGCGGCGATTTTGAGGCGATCAATGCCGGCTTGGGCGCGCAGTTCGGCAACGAGGCGTTCGGCGGCGGCGAGGTGGTCGAGTTGACCGCGCGAGAGAATGCGCTCGGCCTCGAGGAGGTTTTTCAACGTGCCGGCTTCGAGGCGGGCGACGCGTTCGTCGTCGAGGACCGCTTGAAGTTGTCCGCGGACGTTGAAGCTTTTGGCGGCAAAAAAAATCGCGGCGAAGAAGCAGGCGGTTGCGGTGGCCCAGCCGAGCCAGGGAGGGATGGACACGGGAAGCGCGTAGGGTTCGGCGGTCGGGGACTCGGTTTTGACAGGCGCGGGTTCGTTCATGCGGCGGACGCGGTGGGCTCGGGATGGAGGCTTAGCGGGCGGAGGTCAGCACGGCGACAAAATATCCGTCGGTGTTGTAATCCGAAGGCAGGAGTGTGCGCGCGGGAGCGGCGAGGGCGAACCCGGGATGGGAGGCGAGAAACGCGGAGATGATGTCGTCGTTTTCGTGGTGGCTGAGCGAGCAGGTGGCGTAAACGAGCAGGCCGCCGGGGCGCACGAGCGGGGCGTAGCGCCGGAGTAGGTCGCGTTGCAACGCGGCGGCGCCGGCGATCGTCTCCGGCGTGGTGCACCATTTGAGATGAGGGGCACGGCGCCAGGTGCCGGTGCCGCTGCACGGGGCGTCGATGAGCACGCCGTCGTAGATGCCGGCGGGCGGAGAGGAGAGGATGCGGATGTTGGCGATGCGGGCACGGGCGGCGCGCGAGCCGAGTTCGTCGAGGGCGGAGGCGCGGATGTCATGCGCGTCCACGCGGCCGGACGTTCCGATCAAGCGGGCGAGTTGAAGGGTCTTACCACCGGCGCCGGCGCAGGCATCAAGCCAGTGGCCGGCGGGCGGCGAGGTGAGTTGACCCAGGAGAAGCTGGGACCCGAGGTCCTGAATCTCGATGAGTCCGCGGGCGTAGGCGTCGGTGGTGGTGAGGTCGGCCTCGGTGAGGACCTCAAGCGCCGAGGGAAAGCCCGGTGCGGGGCGCACGGACCAGTTGCGGGCGGCGAATTCGGCGAGGACAGGGGCGGGGTCGTCGGTTTGGAGGCGAATCCAGAGCGGGGCGCGGGCGTGAAGCGCGTCGAGCACGGGTGGGGTGAGCGCGGCAGGACAATGCCCGGCAAACCAGGAGGGGATGAGCGCGGCGGGATCGGCGCCGAGATGACGGGCCTTGTCGGCGACCGCTGACGGCGTGTCGGGCCAGCCGGCGGTCCAGTGGGCGCGGAAGGCTTGGGTGGCGGGCGTGTCGGATGCGAGCCAGGCGGCGGCGCGGACGGCGTCGTCGGGCGAGAGGGCAAGGCGGGCGTCGATCCAGGGAAGATGACGGAGGGCGGTGTAGAGAAGTTCCCGATACAACCGGCGGTCGCGACTGCCGAAACGTTTCTCGCGGGCGAGGAGCTGTTGAAGGCGCGACGGGAGGTTGCGGTCCGTGGCGACGTGCGGACGGAGCGCACTGAAGAGCGAGAGGAAAACCCGGCCCTGGCTGGCGGCGGGCGGAGAGCGGTGTTCGGGATCGGTCATGTGGTTGTCCTGGCGTGGGCCGAAGGATCCCCGGGCTCAGGCCCGGGGCCACGGGCAGACCGGCCCCTCGGCGGACGCAGATCGCGGAAGGTTAGAAGTTGGCCAGTTCGACGCTTACGCTGAAGCTGGTGGATCCGGCGCGAGTGTCGCCTTCGCGGAAGGAGAGCACGTAGTCGATGAACCAAAGATTGCGGATGTTCTGGCGGATGCCAAAGGACTGGCGGCTGAAGCTCCCGAGGCTGGCGTCATAGCGAAAATGCGCGAGGGCTTCGAAGGCCTCGTTGAGGAGGTAGCGCAGGTCGACGCTGTATTCCTGGATGCCGGTCACTCCGCCGGCGGGGATGGTCGCGGAAGGATCGGACTTCAGGAAATCGGTGCCGACACGGACGGACCAGACGCCCGCGTCCTGAAAGGTGACGCCGGTGTTGATCTCACGGAGGGTGAGGTCCTCCGGAGTGATGTTGGCGTAGACGTCGAAGCGGAGCCAGTTGACGGGGGTGAGCGCGAGTTCGGACTGGACCGCGGAAAAGTGATCCTGGCCGGTGGCGGGGTCGAGGCGCCAGTCGGTCGCGACGTTTAACTCGGCGAGGTTGCGCGAGCCGTAAGCCGGGTCACGGGTCTGGAGGGCATTGTCAACGCCGAGACGGAGGGTGTTGGTTTTGTCGAGGGTATCGATGTCGCGGCGATCTCCGAGGCCGAGGGGCTGGAGGTAGGTTGAGAAGGCGGTGCGATCGATCGGAGGGATGTAGGCGCGGCCCTTGTCGGCGTTGCCGATCGCGCGGTAGGAGACGTAGGGTTTTACGAGGTGGCGGAGGCCGTCGATATTCCAGCGCTCGTTTTTGTAGTTGTAGGTGGAGCTGGCCTGGAGATCGGCGTCGAAGCCGATCTCGCCGAGAACGCGGCTGTAGTCGTCCCGGCCGCCGAGGGCGCGATCATAATAGGTGAAGCGCGCTCCGGCCACGGGCTTGATCGAGAGCCACTCGCGCGGGGAGAACGGACGGGTGAGGGCGTAGTAGGCATCGACGCGGTTGACCGGGTCGGAAAGAGCCGGGAGGGATTTGTCCTCGAGCGAGGCGATGCTGGCGTTGACGCGGTGGTAGATGCCGGAGCCGACATCGACGGGCAGGCCGTCGAAGCGAATCTCGGGGAGGCGGCGCTGAACGACGTGGTAGTCGTTGGGTTGAAAACGGGTGAAGGCGGAGACGACGTAATTCTCGCCGGTGTAGTAACCCTCGACGAAATTGTCGGGCGTCTGCACGTCCTGGAATTCGCGTTCGCGGAAATCACGCGTGACGTCGGAATCGGACCAATAGTTGACCTGGCCGAGAAAGGTGACGTTGTCGCCGACGGTCTGGTAATGCTCCCAGGTGGCAAAGCCGCGGTTTTGAGGGATGGGATCGCCGAGGATGTCGAGGTCGCGGTCGCCATCGTCACTGATGAAGCCGCTGCGGAGGGAGCCGCGGACCGATTGGGAGGCGTTGTCGAATTGATAAGCGGCGGCGGGGCCGAACATCACGCCACGCTTCGTATAGATGCTGAGGTCGCCGCCGAGTTTCACCGCGCGGGTGAACGGTGCGAGCAACCCGAGTTCTAGGCTGCCGCCCAGATTCGAGTCGTAGCCGACGCGGGCGCTCATATGGGAGATCAATGGGTCGTTGACCGACTGGTCGTAGACGGGGACCGGAATGGGACGGATCGAGCCGACACCGATGTAGGCATGTTCGGCGCTGACCGCATTGCCGGGGATGTAGGTGACCGTGCCGGCACGGAGGGTGGGCGCGAACAAACCGGGTTCGGAGAAAGTGACGGTGGCGTCGTGAATGACGATCTTGTCGGGGGCGCCGTCCAGGCCGCTGCCGGTGATATAAAGCGGATCCTGGCCGAAGCGCAGGTTTTTCACGGTGTAGCCGCGGGTTTCCAGATTGTAGGTGAGCTCGTCGGCGAGAAGTCGCTGGGAGCCGCGTGTCAGTGAGACACGACCGACCGCACGGGCGACCTGGGCCTTGGGATCGTAGGAAATTTGATCGGCCAGCAGCAAGGCGCCATCATAGTCGAGGCGGGCGTTGCCGGTGAATACCGTGCCGGCCTCGGTGATCTCGGTGCGGCTGGCGGTGATTTCGGGCAGGGCGGTGGCTCCGCGCAGGAGGCTCGCACTGACGAGGAAGAGGACGGGGAGTAGGCGTCTGGTCACGGTGGCCCGCAAATAAGGCGGGCGCTCCGGCGGCTAGCAAGCTCCCACTGTGCGGTTTAAACCCGCGACTGGCTCACTTTTCGCTTTCAGGTGTCCGACAACCCTTCCATCGTCCCCGCTCACCCCACGCCAACTCCCACACATGGCTCGCACTTCCGCCTCACGCCCTTCCACCGCACTCAAAGAACTTGCCCAGCTTCGGACCGAAATCCGCACATTGGGAGCCGCGTTGGGGCGGGTGATCACCCGTCTGGAAGGCCCCGAAACCCTGGTCACGGTCGAACGGCTTCGCACCTTGGCGAAGGCCAGCCGCGCCGGCGACTCCGCCGCGGCTCCCGCTCTGGGCAAGGCGATCGCCGCGCTCACCCCGACGGAAGCGTTCAACCAGGCGATGGCGTTCACGCTTTATTTTGAACTGGTGAATCTCGCGGAGGAAAATTTTCGCATCCTCCTCCTTCGACGCCGCCGTGCGGCGCGCTTTGCCGCCGACGCCAAGTCTCCGGATGCCCGCCCTATTCGCGAATCGATCGAGGCGGCCGTGGTGGAGCTTAAACAACGCGGCGTCGATTCCGAGGCGATGCAGGCCCTCGTGGACCGCATGAACATCGAGCTGGTGTTCACCGCGCATCCGACCGAGTCCAAGCGCCGCACCCTTCTGGCCAAGCACCAGCGCCTGGCGGAGATGCTGCGCCTGCGGCATCAGCCGGTTCCGTCCGATCTGACGCTGTCGGACCCGGCGTGCATCGAGCGCGAAATCGCATCGCTCTGGCTCACCGACCGGAGCCGTGTAGCGAGGCCGGAGGTGGCCGACGAGGCGAAGACCGGACTGTGGTATTTCGACACCACGCTTTACGAAACGCTGCCCCGCCTGCAGGGCGACCTTGAGCGCGCCTTGCGCCAGCATTATCCCGATGTAAAGCCCCCTGAGCGCTGGCTTACGTTCGGTTCGTGGATCGGTGGCGATCGCGACGGCAATCCCAATGTCACCGCGCAGGTGACCGCCGACATCCTCGCGCTGCATCGCCGGCTCGCCCTCGAGAAGCTCCATGCCGCCCTTCGCACGCTTTCACGCACGATCACCGTCTCGGACCGTCGCGAGTCGATTTCGCCGGCCTTGCGCCGCCTGCTCAAGGAGAACCGCCATCTCTCCTGTCATGTCGACCAGCTGACCAACCGGTATCCACACGAGCCCTACCGTCTGTTGCTCGCCGGCCTCGGGGAGCGCATCTCCCTCGCAAAGGATGAAACCACCAGCGAAAGCCTGCTGTCCGCCACGGCGGACGACTCGACGCTGCCCGTCGACACGGTGCGTGAGACACTCGACACTATTTGCGCCAGTCTGGAGGCCGGACGCGGCGCGCTGCTCACGGGCGGAGAACTCCGCGAAACCTGCCAGACACTGGCCATTTTCGGCCTTCACACGGCCCGCCTCGACCTGCGTCAACATTCCGGACCGCACGAGGCCGCGATCACCGAGCTGCTCGGGCGCACCGATTACCCCAAGCTTTCCGAGGCGGAGAAACGCGAGTTGCTCTCGAACGCGCTCGCCGGCGCGGCCCCGCTTTCCGAGGCGGCGATCGCCCGTCTTTCGCCTGCGACGCGCACGATTCTTGAGCCGCTTCGCGTTGCCTTGCATGCGGTGCAGCGTTTTGGCCCGAATGCGCTCGGCATCTATATCATCAGCATGACGGACGCCGTGTCCGACGTGCTCGAGGTGGCGTTGCTGCACCGGCTGACCGGTCTCACGCTGCCCATCGCCCCGCTGTTCGAGACGCTTGACGACCTTGAGCGTGCGCCCGACATCCTGGCCGAACTTTACGCGCATCCCGCCTACGCCCCTCTCCTCGCCGCGCAAAAACGCCACCAGCATGTCATGCTGGGCTACTCCGACTCGAACAAGGACTGCGGTTATCTCACCGCCAACTGGGCGCTCTTCAAGTCCCAGGAAACGATCACCGCGATCTGCCGTGCCCATGACGTGCGCGTCACCCTGTTCCACGGGCGCGGTGGCAGCATCGCGCGCGGTGGCGGGCCGGCCGCCAAGGCGATCCTCGCCCAGCCCGTGGGCCTTGGTGACGGAGGCATTCGTGTCACCGAGCAGGGCGAAGTGCTCTCGACCCGTTATCGCGACTCCGATCTCGCGCACCGCATTCTTGAGCAGATGGCCTACGGCGTTCTGCTCGGGACCCATGCCGCGCAATCCCCCTCGACCCAGCCCGCCGAGTGGGTGGAGGCGATGGAGACGATGAGCGCCGCCGGTTTCGCCGCCTACGAAAAACTCGTCCACAAGGACCCGGCGTTCCTCGTGTTCTGGAAACAGGCCACGCCCATCGACGAAATCAGCAATCTCAAGTTCGGTTCGCGCCCCACCTTCCGGCGCAACACCACGAGCGTGGAGGACCTGCGGGCGATTCCCTGGGTGTTTTCATGGATGCAAAGCCGCTTTAATTTCCCGGGCTGGTATGGCCTTGGCTCGGCGCTTGATGCCGTGCTCAAGCGGGGATCGAAGGGGAAGAAACTCCTGCGCACCCTGCATGCGGAGTGGCCGTTTTTCCAGACGATGATCGACAATGCGCAGCTTACCATGCGCAAGGCCGACATGGGCATCGCCGCGCTTTATGCCGGTCTCGTCGAGGACAAGGCCATCCGCGAACGGATTTTCGGCATCCTCCTCGACGAGTTTGCGCGCACCGAGAGGGCGATCCTCGCGATCACCGGTCAAAAGCAGCTCCTCGCCGGCGAGCCCGTGCTCTTGAAGTCCGTGCAACTGCGCAATCCCTACATCGACCCGCTCAACTACATTCAGGTCGAGATGATGCGCCGCTTGCGGGCCGGCAAACTCGGCAAGGCCGAGGATGAAGAGACGCGCGCGGTGATCGAACTGACGATCAACGGCATCTCCGGCGGATTGAAGAACACCGGTTGAGGTTGATCGAGCACTGGATCATCGTGGCCACGGGGCCCGCTGCGTGAGCAACGGGAGAGTCGAGCACGTAGCGGGTGTTTACCCGCCGATCTCCCTGAGCTCACGCTCAGGGCCACGGGGTGGGGATGGTCTCATGGCGACGTCATCGGGTGGCGCCCCGA
>JAQSWS010000158.1 GCA_029266495.1 Rariglobus sp.
CCGGCGTGTGGTGAAAGCACCGCATGTGTTGCTGCCTTACGATCCGCGCGGGCCGGGCGTGGCCTCGGCGGAGGCGCGATTGTGGGAGGCGGGGGTGATCAATCTTTCCGATGCGGTGAACAACAACGAGCGTTCGCTGGAGTCGGTGCTGGAGGATCTTCTTGAGCAACCCTGCAACGGGCTGCTGGTGCGGCCGCTCGTGGTGACCTCGGACTTGGCGGAGCTTTTGCGCAAGCTCCAGGCCAAGGGTGTGCCGGTGGTCGCGTTGGGGCGGGTGGTGCCGGGCGTGCCCAGTGCGGCGCGCGATCACGAAGGCATGATGCGCGATCTGGTGGCTCATCTGGCGGCGCGGGGGCATGTGTCGCTGGCGTGTTTTGTGCGGCCGCCCTACCTTGAGCAGGAACCGGAGGTGCAGGGCTACCAGGCGGCGTGTTGCGCGCTGGGGCTGGCGTCCTCGGCGGATCGCGTGATCCGTTGTCCACCGGATCATCCGCAGTCGGTGATCGAAGCGCTGGACACGGCGGCCCATGGACGACACGGGATCACGGCGGCGGTCGCGGTGGACTCGGAGATGGCGGTGGCCCTGGGCAGGGCTGCGCCGCATCTGCGGCTGCAGATTCCACGTGACCTTTCGCTGGTGTGCGTCGGGGAATATGCGCGGTTCACGCCGCTTGATCAGGTGCACCTGGCTCCGTTGATCACGCATACGCCGATGCACGATCCCGCCCTGACCCGCGCGGCGATGGGGCAGTTGCTGGACATGATGTGGCAACGGGCCTTGACGGGGGAGACACCGCGGAAGGCGTGGAGCCTTCGTTTCTGTCCGGTGATCGAGGAGCGGGCGAGCACGGGTCCGGCGCGCGGACGAAAGGAGGCCGGGGCGGCGATGGCGGGCGAACCGTTGCCTCCGCCCGGGCGCTGGTCACTGGACCGGGCGGAGCGTGCGCGACAGGTGAGGGCGGCCCGCGCCGCTGTCTATCCTGACACGCAGGGGGTGAGGAGCGGGGATTTCCTGCCGCTCGACCTGGGGCCGTGGATCAACCGTTCCACCAAGGCGGGGCGCGGCTGGCTGGGGCCGGAGCCGATGCAACATTTCAAGCCCGGCAAGCAGGCGATTCACGGAGTGCCCTTCGAAGCGGTTCCCGCTCCCAAGGGAAAGCCAGGGGTCGGCTACGTGGCGTTCCGTCGCTTTTCGGTGAGCTGGCACCGGGACGTGCCGCTGCCGATCTCGGTGGACATTCCCGTGGGCCGGCGCGTGCGGGCAGTGTGGTTTCTTCATGGTTGCGGCTATGTGCGGCATGAGGCGCCTTTTGCCGAGTATCGCTTCGTGGGCGCGAAGGGCCGGGTGCTAGGGACGGTGCCCTTGCGCCCGCTGGCCTATGGACGGGCCGATCCGGTGGAAAACGCCGCGGCCGAGGCCCAAGCCAACATCCAGGACTGGGTCCCGTCGTATCCACAATTTGGGCACGAAACGGCGAGATCGGCGGTGATTTGCGAAGGCGATGATCCGCTGCGTTACGAACGCTACCTTTACACGCTGCAATGGACGGCGCCCGCGGGCGGGGCGGACCTGGCGCGGATCGAGGCGCGGGTGCGGGAGGGCACGGAGGTGGCGCTGGCGTTGCTCGCGGTGACGGTGTTGCTGGCGTGAGAACGATCAACCTGGCCACGAAACGCACGGGAGTCCCTAGCGAGCTCCAACACGGAGGTCGGGGCTTTTATGGGAGACGTTCATGGCGTAGTCACGGGCACGGATATAGAGCACCTGACCGTCGGCGAGGCCGCTGAGCGCGAGGAAGTGGCCGGGGGTGACGGCGACGAGTTCGTCGTCCCGATAGACGAGGTATTCAACGACGCCGACGTTGTCGGTGGCGGCAGGCCAAGCAAGGGTGCCGGAAGCGCCGTTGCGCGCGATGGCGGGTGCGCCAGGTCGGGAGGGCCGGGCAAGATCGCTGCCGGCAGGGGTTCCGTAAAGAGGCGCGTCGTCGGTGCGGAAAGGGCCGATGGGGTGACCACCGGCATTGTAGAGGTTGGCGGGGGCGTCACTGGCAAAGGCGTAGCGAACGGACACCGGACGGAGAACCGCAGCGGAAGAGACGACGATGGTATCGCCGACGATGGAACCGGTGGTGGCGGAGTGGTAGCGACCGTCGTCACCGGCAAGCTTAAAGGCCTGGGCAACCGTGCCGGAGGCGACGGTGAGCGCGCCGCCGGTGCGGGTGAACTCGAGGGTGACGGCGTTGCCGGCGAGGGTGAAATCACGGAGGTGGGAGGTCCGGTTCTTTTCGTAGTCCAGTTTTAAATACACGTCGGCCAGGGCCCAGTCGGCGGCGCGACGGGCGATCCGACGTTTCTCGACCGGGTGAATGCCGGACTTGTCGGCGTTATCAAAGGAGACGATGTCACCGACGCCAGGCACGACCTGGGCGACGGTGGTCTGGGCGTCGCGGATCCAGTGAAAATTACCGCCGGAGAAGCCGGCGCACTGGATGACACCGACGGGCAGGGCGGGCTCGTTCCAGAGCGTGCGCCACTCGCGGATAAGGGCGGCGAGCGAGCGTTTGTAAACGTGACTGGAGTTTTGGTTGGCTTCGCCCTGATAGTAGAGAATGCCGCGGATGGCAAAGGGGACGGCGGGGGCGATTTGTCCATTGTAGAGCACGGACCCGTGACCGGAGGCGGTGATTTCGGCGGTGACATCGGCATCATAGTCGCGGGAGAGCGGACCCATGAAGGCGCCGATGGGCACGCCGCCGGCGGCCATGCGGACGATGCCGACGGGAACGTTGAGGGCGGCCTGGAGATCGCGGGCGAAGCCATAGCCGACGGCGCTGAACTTGCCGGCCAGCGTGGCGTCCGGAACGCTCCATGACGGATGAAGCGAGACGCCGGGCTGGAGCGTGGGATGGAAGGTGTTGGTGCAGGCGGCGAGGCGGATGCGCGGGTGATCGGCGGCCTGGGCGGCGAGTGACTTCACGTCACTGTCATTGCTTTCCCAATACATGTTTGACTGGCCGATGCAGAGCCAGACCTCCCCGACGAGGATGTCGCTGTAGGTTCGGTGGGTGCCGTCCGACTTGATGACGAGCGTGTGAGGTCCGCCCGCGGGGGCGGGGGCGAGACGGGCAAGCCAGCGACCGTCTTCACCGACGGTGGTGGAGACGGTTCGGTCGATAAAAGTGACGCTGACGGTGGCGCCGGCGGGACCGGTGCCATAGACCGGGATGGGTTTGTCGCGTTGCAGGACCATGTGGTCGGCAAAGAGTCGCGAGGGGGCTACGGACGGAGCCGCGGGCGAGATCAGCGGAGCGAGGAGCAGGGCGAGGAAGATGGGAAGGCGCATGATGGGAAAATAAAAGGGGACGACGCGGCGGGCGCGCCGTCCCCGACAGGATCAGCGGAGCGGGTTTGGCGGACGCTCAGGGCCAGTCGATGGCGTCGAGGTAGAACGAGCCGCTGAAGCCGGGCTCGACGACAACCTGGTAGCCAAGGTTCTGGATGGTGCCGATGTTGGCGGGCACGGTCAGGGTGACGGTGGTCCAGGCACCTTTGACGAAGGTGGCCCAGTTGGCCGTCCAGCCGACGCCGGTGCCCTGGGTGAAGGGTGCCCCGGCGGTGATGCCGACGCCACTTGGGACCCAGTAACGAAAGCTCACGGTCTGGCCGGCGGTGAGGCCGGCGGGCGGGGTGATGAGGACGCTGACGTTTTTCACCACGCCGGTGGTATTGTTGAGGGTGACCTTGAGCGACTTCGTGCCGGCATGGGCGCGATCGGTGGAGACGGCGACGGCGGTGATGACGGGACTGGCAAAGCCGTTGGCCCAGCCCTGGGTGGTGGATTCGAAGTTGTAATCCGCGGTGTCAGCCGGGGGCGGTGCGACGAAGGGCGCGATCTTGAGCTGGTCGAAGTAAACGGTGCCGGCGGTGGCGGTGAAGTTGATGCGTTTAATCGTGGACGGGCTGCCGATCTGGGAGAAGGGCACCTCGACGAGCGTCCAGGCGTTGGCCGTGAGCGGGACGTTCTTGGTGATGCTGGTTCCTCCGCTGTCGGCAGTCTGGATGCTGACGTTCACGCTGGCGGGGGCGCCGGTGGAGTAAACGTAGCAGCTGATGCGGTCGGTCGTGGCGACGGAGATCGTCGTGTCCTTGCGGAGGCTGAGGGTGGACCAGCCGGTGGAGTCGAAGATGTATTTGATCGATTTGGCTGACGAGCCGTGGGTGGGCGTGGTGTTGTTGAAATCGGCCTTGGGCGTGTAGGACCAGTCGCTCCAGCCGGTGGCGAGGGCATCGGTGTAGATGGGGGTGTCGGTGGTGGAGGGCGGGTT
>JAQSWS010000085.1 GCA_029266495.1 Rariglobus sp.
GCTCTATAACGCGCCCGCCGCCCCGGCCAGTTACGACACCTGGATGGCCTCTCTTCCCGTCCCGCCCTCACCCGGGCACCGCGCTCCGACCGCGATCCCGCCCGGCGGCACGCTGCCCAATCTCCTCGCCTACGCCCTCGCCGTCGATCCCTTCAACACCTCCGCCGCCGCCCTCCCGCAGCCTTCGACAGCCGACTCCCGGCTCCGCCTCACCTATACCCGCCATCGCGCCGACCTCGACTACACCGTGGAAGCCAGCTCCGACCTCGTTGTCTGGACGCCCGTTGCCACCAACTCCGGCGCCCTCGGCGCCGAAACCACCGTGACCGACCTCGTCGCCCTCACCGATTCCCCCCGCCGCTTCCTCCGCCTTCGCGTCAGCGAAAAATAACGGCCTTTTCGTCATAAAATCGTTCTCGTTCTCCCCGGTGTTCTTGTTCTCCTTCAAGACGCACTGTTTTAGAACGCGCACGATTTCATGAAAGCCCTCATTCCCCACGCCCGCTGGGCCGCCATCCGCCTCTTCGCCATGGATGTCGATGGCATCCTCACCGATGGCACGGTGGAAATTCACTCCGACGGCACCGAGAGCAAGCGCTTCTCCATCCTCGACGGCATGGGCCTCGTCCAATTGCGCAAGCACGACATCGCCACCGCCTGGATCAGCGGACGCGCCTCGGGTGCCACCACCCTCCGCGCCACCGAGCTCAAAATCCCCCACCTCGTCCAGGGGCGCACCGACAAGATCACCGCCCTCAAGGAACTCGCCGCCACGCTCAACCTCACCGCCGACCAGATCGTTTACATGGGCGATGACAACATCGACACCGCCGCGATCGAATGGGCCGGCATCGGCGTGACCGTGCCCGACGCCATGCCCCTGCCCTTCGCCGCCGCCGACTACGTCACCCGCCGCGCCGCCGGACACGGAGCCGTTCGCGAAGTGTGTGAACATATCCTCTCCGCCCGCGGTCACACCTTTCACGCGTGAACCGTCCTCTTGCCATTTTCCTCGCCCTGCTGGCCTGCGCGGCTCCCTCCGCAGCCCAAACCACCGCGCCCAAGGTCATCCCCAGCGCGCCCATCAAGAATTTCCGGCTGCCGACCTTTGATAAGGAAGGTAAACGCGCCACCTTTATGCGCGCCGGCGAAGCTCTCTTCATCACACCCACCCAAATCGAGGTGAAGGACATGCACTTCACCCTGTTCACCAAGGACGGCACCGGCGCCTTCGATACCGTGCTCCTTGCCCCGTCCGCCACTTTTCTCACCGACCAGCGAATCGTCAGCGGCAAAGACTCCGTCCGCCTCATCCGCATCAATCTGGAGGTCACCGGCGAGCAGTGGTCCTACAACCACCTCGAGAAAAGAGTTTTGATCGGCAACAACGCCCGCGTCACCTTTCAGGACGAGCTCAAAGACATCATTAAATGAATCGCCTCCTTCTTCGCGTCTCCCCCCTCTTCGCGCTCCTCACGGCAACCACCTTTGTCCAGGCCGCCGACCCCAAGCCCGCCGCCGTTCCGGTGGTTCCCACCGTCATCACGAGCACCAAAATGGAAATGTGGAGCACGGACACCGAGACCCGCTCGGTCTTCGAGCAAAACGTCGTCGTCACCGGCACCAACATCAAGATCACCTGCGACAAGCTCGATGTCACCGCCACCCGCCTGGACGACATCAAAAACAAGGACGCCACCATCGGCACCCTCGAAAAATTCAAGACGCTCGTCGCCACCGGCAATGTCCACATCATCCAGGGTGATCGCGAGGTCACCTGCGGCCGCGCCGAGGTGTTTCCCGCCGAGGACCGCGTCGTCCTCACTGAAAAGCCCGTCGTGATCGACAGCTCCGGCCCCTACGTTGCCACCGGCACCCGCATCGTGCTCCTCCGCGGCGAACGCCGTCTCTTCGGCGACAACATCAAGCTCCAAGGCCCGCCCATGCGCGACCAAGGGCCCGACAAGGACAAACCGATGCAGCCTCCCGCCTCCCTTCCGCGCCTTCCGAAGCCATGAGCGCCACCTTGGACACCGCACCCGCGTCCGCGTCGGACCTTCAGTCCTCCCGCGCCGAAATCCAGGCCCACGGCCTTGCCAAAACCTACGGCGACCGGGCCGTCGTCAATGGCATCGATCTGCGTGTCCACGCGGGCGAAATCGTCGGCCTGCTCGGACCCAACGGCGCCGGCAAGACCACCACGTTCTACATGGTCGTGGGCCTCGTCTCCGCCTCCCGCGGCCGGGTTCTTCTCGATGGTCGCGACATCACGCACCTGCGCATGCACGAGCGTGCCCGCCTTGGCCTCGGTTACCTGCCCCAGGAACCCTCCACGTTCCGGAAACTCACCGTCAGCCAAAACATCCTTGCGATCGCCGAGGCCATCAAAATTCCCCGTTCGCAGCGCGCCTCTGTCGTCGCCGAGCACCTCGAAGAGCTCCACCTCACCCACGTCGCCAAACAGCCCGCCTACACGCTTTCCGGCGGCGAGCGCCGCCGCTTGGAAATCGCCCGCGCCCTCGTCACCAAGCCCAAGTTCCTCCTCCTCGACGAACCCTTCGCCGCCATTGATCCCATCTCCGTTTCCGAGGTTCAGAAAATCATCCTTCAACTCAAAAGCCGCGGCATCGGCGTGATCATCACCGACCACAACGTCCGCGAAACCCTCCGCATCGTCGATCGCGCCTACTTGATCCATCAGGGCCGCGTTCTCAGCGAAGGCACCGGCGACTTCCTCATCAACGACCCCCAGGCCCGCGAATTCTACCTAGGGAAAGACTTCAATCTGTAACAGGGAACTCAGGAAATCAGGAAGCCAACCTCTGTCCCTTTCCATTTCGGGTCTCTTCCTGATTTCCTGAGTTCCCCATAAAAATCTCCATCCTTCCCCAATGCAAAAAGCCATCCACGGCATCACCGTCGCGCACTTTGCGGATGCCTACCGCGAGAAATTAAAGCTCGAGTTGGTCTCCGGTGCCGAGGGGGTGCACCGCCTCATTCGCGAAGGCTCCATCAACCGCCCCTCCCTCGCGCTCACCGGCTTCTTCAAATATTTCGCCAATAAACGTATTCAGGTTCTCGGTGCGGCCGAAATGACCTATTTCAAGACGCTCCCCATCGAGAAACAGACCGCCATCCTGAATGAAATGGTCGACCGCAGCGTTCCCTGCCTCGTCCTCACGCGCAACTTTCACCCCACCTCCGCAATGGAGCAGATCTCGCGCGACCGGAAACTGCCGATCTTCCGCACGCCCATGATCACCATGAACTGGGTGAACCTGGCGACCCTCTGCATCGACAACGAATTCGCCCCCTCCTCGACCGAACACGCCACCACCCTCGACGTGAAAGGCGTCGGCGTGATGCTCCGCGGTGATTCCGGCGTGGGTAAAAGCGAGTGCGCCCTCGCGCTCATCGAACGCGGCCATTCCCTCGTCGCCGATGACCTCACCGTCATCAAGCTCCTCGACGAACGCGACCTCATCGCCTCCAGCCGCCCGCTTAACCGCGGCTACATGGAATGCCGTGGCATCGGCATCATCAACATCGCGGAGATGTTCGGCGTGAAGAGCGTGCGGGTCGAACAACGCATCGACATGGTCGTCTCCCTCAAGGAATGGACACCCGAAGTCATCGAGGAGCGCACCGGCCTCGAGGAAAATCACTACGCCATCCTCGGAATAAGCATCCCCCATGTGGAGCTCTACGTGCGCCCCGGCCGTGACATCGCCCGTCTCGTCGAAGTCGCCGCTCTCGTGCAGGCGCTGAAAAAAATCGGCCACGATCCCGCAAAGACCTTCAACGACCGGCTCATCGCGTTCATGTCGCAACAAGCCGAGGAGAGAACCCGCATCATCAAACCCCTCGAGCGCTCGCGGCCTCCCTTCGAAACAATCTAACCGGTCTCGCGCGCCGGCCAGGCCGCGAGCGTGTGCAATGCCCCCCGTTGGCGCTCCCGCCCGGCCCGGACGTCACGACTCACACCCGCTCCTCTTTTCATGCCCTCCGCCGATGCTCCCAGTCACCAGGTGGCCCGCGCGGAAGACGAGGCCACAATCCTCGCGTTAATGCGCGAGTTCTACGCAGAGGAACACCTCGCCTTCGACGAACTCCTCACGCCACATGCCGTTCGCGAACTCCTCAGTCACCCGCAATCCGGCCTGATCCTGCTTTTTAAATCAGCCGGCACCGTGGTCGGTCATGCAACGATCACTTTTGGCTTCAGCCTGGAGTTCCATGGCCGTTATGCGCTTCTCGACGAACTCTATCTGATCCCCTCCGTGCGCGGACGAGGCTGGGGACGGCATGGACTGTCACTCGCGGCGACGACGGCTCGCGCCCACGGCGTCGCCACACTTCGCCTCGAAGTAAATCACGCCAACGCCCGCGCTCGTGCGGTCTATCTCAAAGCTGGTTTCCAAGATGACCAGCGCACTCTCTTCACCCAATGGCTCTGAGCCGGGATCGGACCCGTTGTGGAGTTGTGGATCAGATGAAGCGGTGTTCAAACGGGCAGCCCTGATCGGTCCCGTAGGGCCTCACCTCGTGTGAGGCCGCCGTCTCCATCCCGTGCACGCCAAAATGCCCTGAGCCAACGCCCACGCCTGCTCCCGTGCGGCTTAACCCCATTCACGCCGGCATCAACGTTGCCTCCAATACATCCCTGTAAGCGCGTTCCGTCTGCTCGACGACGGCGCTGATGTGCTCCGCATCCACGCTATGCGCCACCGCATGGGCATGGAGCTGATTCCACGCGTTGCGCACATAACTTTCCGTGCGGGCGACATGCTGTTGCGCCGCCTCGCGCACGCGCCTGCGCAACGTCTCCACCTCGCGATGAATCAGGTCTTCGACCGCGGAGATCACCCGGTTGAACTCGGCTTGCGCCACCATGGCGGGATGGCTGGCGATTTGCGCGACCACCGCGGCATAGGGCTCCTGCATCAGACGGGGCATGGGATCATTGAAGACCGTCTTCCCCAAAAGCTTGCCGTGCTCCATTGCGATCGCGTTGGTGGCGGCAATCTCCGCCTCCACCTTGATCCCAAGGGCATGCGCATGGCTGATGGCTTCATAGGTGCCCGGCGAAAAAACCCCGCGCGCAGTGTCATAGCCGGCGGACGCCATGTTGCGCGCCGCGCCCAGCGCCACGATGAAGGCCTGCGCGTGTTCCGTGAATCGCATCAACGCCTTCTCCCAATCCGTCGCAAAATGCCCCGCCGTCAGACCCAGGCGATACTCCTCGCAATGAGTGCTCAGCCACTTCTCCAGCATCGCCTCGGAACACGTGCGCAAATGGTCGCATAGCCGTTTATTCACTGCCTGCGCGTGATCGATCACCGTCAGGTCAGCCGTGGTGGCATGAGTGGCGCTCAAAAAGGCCATTCGGGTTTCTCTGGGGCGCAAAAAAAGAAAGGGTGGCTGGGAAGCTCTCACGGTCTGCAGGCGAACCTCCTGCTCGCGACGGCTCTGTTCGAGCTCACGGGCGCTATGTTCAAGGTAAGCACCACGAACAATCATGTCTTCCAACGCACTGGGGATCTTGTGCACGGCTTCAGCTAGATTGAATGAACGCATGGCTTTTTTTACAGTTATCTTACAGCAGCCTTCCTGCCAACGTAGGTAGTAACCCCTAATTCCAACGCCGAAGGCAAAACCAAAATCATCAAATAACGCACAAAAATTGCGTATATTGAGTGGTATAAGTTCACCTCACCCCGCCTCGGGAAATCCCCGAAAAGCCTCCTGCAAGGTTGACGCATTTCGCAGCGCATCTCACGTTGCGGCTGATTTTTCCCACATCATCAACCCTACCTTCATCATGGCTTACGAACTCCCTAAACTCGCCTACGCTTACGACGCCCTTGTTCCACATATCGATGCCAAGACGATGGAAATCCATCACTCCAAGCATCACCAGGCCTACATCACCAATGTGAACAAAGCCCTTGCCGATGCCGGCGTCGCCGCCCCCGAGTGCGTGTGCGATCTCATCTCCGACCTGTCAAAGGTCCCGGAGTCCATCCGCGGCGCCGTCCGCAACAATGGCGGCGGTCACGCCAATCATGCGTTCTTCTGGAAAATCATCGGTCCGGGCAAAGGTGGCGCGCCCAAGGGCAAACTCGCCGAGGCCATCACCGCCACCTTCGGCAGCTTCGACAAATTCAAGGAAGAGTTCGCCAAGGCTGGCGCAACCCGTTTCGGCTCCGGCTGGGCCTGGCTGGTCGTGACGGCTGACAAGAAGCTCGCGGTGGGCTCCACCGCCAATCAGGACAGCCCCGTCATGGGCAAGGCCGTCGCCGGCATCGAAGGCAAACCCGTCATCGGCCTCGATGTCTGGGAACACGCCTATTACCTGAACTATCAGAACCGCCGCCCCGATTACATCGCCGCCTTCTGGAACGTCGTCGATTGGGATGCCGCCGAGGAGAAATACCTCAAAGCCATCGCCTGATTCGCCCTCGCGTTTCCGTTTCAAAAACAAAAGCCGCACCGGAATTCCGGTGCGGCTTTTGTTTTTCAAGGCAGGAGCTCTCAAAGGGCGAGGTTGGACCTGAACGCGCGCGCCTCGCCGGTGACACCGCTCACCGCAGCCACACGCTCACTTGCGAGGTCTGGCGCAGTTGCTCGGGACTCAGGCGGGTGCGTTTGCCGGTCTCCGTATCGAGAAGGTAAATACTCCGGCTGTTGGCAGCGCGCTCCGTATAAACGAGGTGGCGGCCGTCAGCCAGCCAGGCCGGCCCCACCGCATCCACCGGCGCCTTGGAGACAACCTTGGCCGGCGTGCGCTTGGCCAGATCGTAAACCGCGATCTGGAAACCGCGTCCGCTGCGTGTGGTGAATGCGATCTTGCTGGGGTCGCCCGCGCTCCAATCCGGTTCGGCGCAATAACCGCTGATATTCGTCGATACCCGCTGGGGAGCGCCACCCGACACCGGCATGATGTAAATCTGCGGACCACCCGCCGCGTCCGAAGTGAAGATCAGCCGCGAACCGTCCGGCGACCATGCGGGAGAAGCCTCGACCGTGGACGTGCGCGTGCGCCGCGTCACACCACGCCCCTGCGCGTTGCTCACATAAATTTCCGGGTTGCCCTCGCCCGAAAGCACCATCGCCACCTGGGAGCCGTTCGGGCTGAACCGGGCACCGCTGTTGGTGCCCTTGAAACTCACAAAGGTCGTGCGCTGCATGCTGTTCAGATCGAGCATAAAAATGTCGGGAAAGCCCGACTTGTAGAAGCTCGTGTAGAGAATTTTGCCACCGTCCGGCGACCAGCGAGGGGTGATTGCCTGGGCATTATCCTTCGTGATCTGCCGCACCTCGCCAAAGAACAAGTCGCCGGTGAATACCTCCGATTTCCCCGAATACTCGCTGATGAAAGCCAGGCGCGATGCGAAAAAACCCTTGAGCCCGCTGGTGGCCAGAACCGCGGCGTCCGCCGCACGAAAGAGGGCATTGCGCGCACTCGTCCCCTGCGCGACTTGGTTCAACACCACCGTGCCACCCTTGGTCACCGTGACCTGAACCTGATTGCTGGCAACGGCCGTGAACTTGATATCGAAACTGCCGCCGCTGGCCACCCGGCGGTAGCGTCCGTGGGCGTTAAAGGCGAGATTCGCGAGATTGTTCAGCTCGGCCGTCGAACCCGAAACGGTCACGGAAATGGTTTTGCCGTCAGCGATGATAACGACGGGAGGCAATTCACGGGTGCCTTGGGCGAAACTCGGAACAGCCGCGACCAAGGCGGCGAGGGCAAACAGACGGAGCAGTTTGTGCATGGCAGAAAGGGACATGATAGTTGCGGGGCGGCAGGGCATTTCTATTTACACCCCCTCCCCTCATAACAACGTAAAACCTCCCTTCGTTCCCAATTTTTATCCAACCGTGACACCTGACGATATCAAAGAAGCCCTCAAGCAAGTGAAGTATCCCGGCTTCAGCCGTGACATCGTGTCATTCGGCCTTGTTCGCTCCGCGGCACTCGTCGGCGATACCGCCAAGGTCTCGCTCGCCCTCACCACCTCCGATCCGAAGATCCCGCTGCACATCAAGCAGGAGGTCGACAAATGCCTGCGCGCCCTGCCCGGCGTGAAAGCCACCGTGATCGATGTCGCCGTTGCGCCCGCCCGCACCGCCTCGGCTCCCGGCGGCAACCTCGGTGGCAATGCCGGCGCACCCAAGACCATCAAATACGCCATCGCCATCGCCTCGGGCAAAGGCGGCGTCGGCAAGAGCACCTTCGCCGTCAACCTCGCCTGTGCCCTCGCCCAACTGCTCACCGCCCAAGGCCGCCCCGGTCGCGTCGGTCTCATGGACTGCGATATTTATGGCCCGTCCGTGCCGCTGATGATCGGTCTCGACGGTCGCCCCCAAGTCGAAGGCGACAACCTCATTCCGATGGAAAAACACGGCGTGAAAGTCATGAGCATGGGCTTCCTCGTCGATGACAACACCCCGGTCGTCTGGCGCGGACCGATGATCATGAAAACCATCCAGCAATTCGTCCAGAATGTGAAATGGGGCGAACTGGACATCCTGCTCGTCGACCTGCCTCCCGGCACCGGTGACGCCCAGCTCTCACTCGTTCAAACCCTCCCGCTCGATGGCGCCGTGCTCGTCACGACCCCCCAGCCTGCCGCCACCAACGTCGCGCGCAAAGGCGGCCTGATGTTTCAGAAGGTCAACGTCCCCCTCCTTGGTGTGGCTGAAAACATGAGCTATTTCCTCGATCCCACGGGCCAAAAACACACTATTTTTGGTGAAGGCGGCGGACAAAAAACCGCCGATTCACTCGGCACCGTGCTCCTTGGACAAGTGCCGCTTATCCCTGAAATCCGTGCCGGAGGCGACGCAGGAAAGCCGATCGTGGTCACCACCCCCAACAGCCCCGCAGCCGTTACGTTCCGTGACATTGGCGACCGCATCCTGCTTCAGCTCTCACGCAAACCCGTTCCGGGAACAACTTAGGAAATTTGCTTACTTGTAAACAACCGGCAAGAGCACCCGGCCTATTTGCAGGCATTGACAGCCCTCCCTTCAATTCTACCTTTCGACCAAGACATGATGGCGCTTAAGAAAAACGAAAGGAATCCGCTGACGTTTTTGCCCATGCTTGAATCTCATTCCGTTCTGCCGGTGTTGCTCCGGGAAACCCGTTGTTTCGGGGTCGGCAACAGCCAGCATCCCTCTATTTCCCGCGCTGAATAATCACCGTGGTCGCCATGCCTCCCTCCAGCCCTCAAGAGTCCGACAAATCTTCCCGTGAATTCGTGAAGCAATCGAGCCTCTATCAAGAGTTCCTGGCTGAGCGGGAGGAGATTTTAAGGCACAAGTGGCTCGAGTCCGAACGCCTCGGGCATGACATCGGTTTCGAACGCGCCCTGCTCGACTGGATCCGCAAACATCGCGAGAGCTGGCGCACCGCCCGGCGCTCGCAATCGTCCACTGCGACCTCCGGCACGCCGACGGGCAAACAGTCCTCCGGCCAGCCGCTCAAAATCGCGACGGTCTCGACCAAACGCTGATCCGGCACAGGCATCCCGCCAAGGCCGCAGGGCTGGATCGGCCACCCAGGCAAAAAAAAGACCGGCCTTTTCAGGCCGGCCCTTCTGAAAGTGAAACGCGTAAGATGCGTTACTTGATTTCCTTGTGGAGCGTGTGGCGCTTGAGGAAAGGATTGTATTTCTTCTTCTCGATGCGCTCGGTGACGGTCTTCTTGTTACGCTTGGTGAGGTAACGGGAAACGGGTTTACCCTCTTTACGGGCCTCGGTGCATTCTAGGGTGACGGTTTCTTGTGCCATGGTTTTTAAATGTTGAAGGGTCAGAGCAAACGGTGCAACCTCAAAGTTTCCCCCGCGATCCCTCACCCGGCGGCACCCAGCTTCTTTTCCGTCAGCGGCAGCATGACCCCGCGACGGAAAAGGGTCACCTGGCCCGTGCTCGACGACACCACGATCGAGATGCACTCGGTCGCCACCGAGATCGCCGCGGCCGCCGCGTGCCGGCTGCCCAGCCCGCTCGGCAGCATGTGATCGCTGTCCGCCGCCTGGATCAGACTCCCCGCCGACGACACCACGCCGTCGCCACGGATGATGAATGCCCCGTCGATCGACGAAAACTCCTTCACCGTCTCGTCCATGAAGGGGCTCAGGATGTTCCGGTCCTCCTCTTTGTATCCGTAAAATGGATTCAACACGAGCGGCTTGATGAGCTTCTCCACCTTCGGTGCGTCGCCCACGACAAAAAGACACCCCACCGGCTTGCCTTCACGGCCCTCGACCGCCAGCTCGGTGGCGATCGCGATCACGCGTTCGAGCACCTCGGGTTTCACGTCGTCCGGCATCAGGTCGGCATGACCGGTCAGCAGCGTTTGAAACTCCCTCTCCACGTCCACGATCACAACCGTGTCGAACTGATTGCTCCCGGCGATGCCACCCACGCAACAAACCCGGTCGCTAAAGGAAATCATTCCGCGTGTCAGCGCCACGAACATTGCGCTGCGCAGCTGGGCCAGCCGCCGCGGCGAATAAGAGCGAACCTGGATGACACCGGCAAAGTTGCCTTCCTCCTCGTCCAATTCGACGAGGTTGCGTGTCACGAGGATCGTCTTGCTTTTCGGGAACCACGCACCCGGCTCGATGCCGCCCACAAAAACATCGCCAAACACCATGATGGCACCGCATCCCGCTCCCTTGGCCACGCGATCGGCCTCGTGGATCATCAGGCGGTTGATGCGATTTTGCTGGGCTTGGACCGGCTTGGCCAGAATACCGCCAAAACCCGCCACCAGCCGGTCAAACACATCGTCAGTGGTCGGGGCCTGCAATGTGGCACGAACGAGTTCCTCGTCTTTGAGCAGCCGGGCGATCGAAGCGAGCAACTGCAGGTAATCGCGGGCTTTTTCGTCAGCCAGCAACATGAACAGCAGGTGGATCTTCTCCTCGTCGACCGTGTTCTCGTTGTGAATGCCTTCGCGACTCCGTCCGATCGCGAGGATGTAGCGGCGTCCCATCTTTACGCGCACGTGCGGCAATGCCACGCCCGCGCCGAGGTAGGTCGTCATCGTGCTCTCGCGCTGCAACAAGCCGCGGAGCAGCGTCTCCTGCTTCAGATCGGGGAACTTGCTGGCGGACACCGCCAGGAGCTCGGTGAGAGCTCCCTTCATGTCCGTGCTCCGCAGGTCGATGATGCGGCTGCGGGCGATGATCTTGTCGAGTTTCATCGGGATTCGCCTCGCTCAGGCCGCACCGGTGGCGGTCACTTTTCCCACTCGAGGGCGCCCTTCTTCACCTCGTAGAAAAGGCCGAGGACCAGCACTCCGAAGAAGAACAAAATCGGCCCGAGAATCGACATGTTGGCGGCCAGAAAATCGCGGTAGATAAACGACCACGGAATCAGGAAAACCACCTCGATGTCGAAGAGGATGAAGAGCATCGCGGTGATGTAGAACTTCACCGAAAAACGCGTGTGCACCAGACCCTCGGCTTTCACGCCGCACTCGTAGGCCGTGTCCGTGATTGCGGTGTCTTTTTTGCGCCGCTCGCCCATCACGTGGCTCACGCCGACGATCAGGCAGGCCAGACCGGTGGCCAGGATGAGTTGAATGAGAAGCGGCAGATACGCGTCGGACATAAAATTACAGGGCTAGAAATGGGCTCAGGAGTCCGGGCGAGACAAGGGGATTTTACATCAATTGCCAACCGGCACGAACCGGGCGTCCGATATCTTGCGCGATCCGACGCCCAGAATCGACGCGAACTCCAAGGTGCGAATGTCATCCGAAACAGGTTTAAAACCTTCGCGAGCCCGGTGGCGATTGATGCGCTCCAGCATGAGCGCGTCCAGCAACACCGGATCCGTGCCCAGCCAGAGAAGCGGTTCCGAAATGGTGTAGAGCGAGTTAAACCACGGTCCGCCGATAAACTGGTAGCGCTCCAGGCTCGCCAGCGTGAACATCCACGTGCCGCGCAACTCGGGAATCGCGCTCATCTCCGCCACCGCCGCCGGCGCACTCGCCGGGCTGCGAAAAAAGCGGGCCGTGTTTGACGCATTCCAGAGCGTGGCGTTGACCAGTGCACCGTTGACCCCGAGCACCGTATGATCGGTGTAGACCGGCAGGTTGATCCAGAAATCCGCATCCACAAAAAGCGGCGTCGCCAGAAAGCTTTTGCGGTCCTCCTCGAGCGTCGTCTCGGGATCGAAGGATTCAACGCTTTTTTGCGCGAGAATCGGATCGAAACGCGAAGGCAGCGGGCTGTCGTAAAACCACACCGGATCAAAATAACGGCCGGATTCGAGCACGTAGACCTTATGCCCGTCGAAAGCCGATTTGTTCGTCACCAAGGAAGGCAGATATCCCGTGAATCTCAGCCGCTGCTGGTTCAGTCCGACGAGAAAAATCCTGTCCTTGGTATAACCGCGCCGTTCCAAGGCGGCGATCACCGCCTTGGTCAAGCCCAGCGGCGTGGCAAGGCCCGGTCCGGAGTCGGCGTAGATTTTAAGGCCTACCTTGCCCTTTTCACCCGGCGTGAGTTTTTGTCCCAGCGACGCCTCGAACCGGGTGATTAATTGCTCCACCTGGATCCCATAAGTTTCGTCCGAAAAATCCGTTAATTTAGCCTCCCAAATGACCGGCGACACCGGAGGCATGGTCGCAGCCGCGCTCGCACCCAATGCACAAGCGGAGCCTGCGGCGAGCGCAACCACACAAAGAAAAACGGAACGGAGATTAAACATGGAGGAGGAAACACCCGGCGATCAGACCATTGCGGGCATTCCAGCCCGCAGTTCTTGACAGACCCCGCACGGGGGTAAAAGTGCAAACTTCGTCGCTTCTCTTTCGCGCCGCCCGCCGCTCCATGCCCGTCATCAAACCCACCTGTCTCCGCGATCTAAAGCTTCGCGTGAACATTGTCGACGTGGTGGGCCGGGTCGCCACCTTGCGCAAGGCCGGCTCGCGTTTCAAAGGACTTTGCCCCTTCCACAACGAAAAATCGCCGTCCTTTCACGTCGATCCGGACAAGGGCTTCTACAAATGCTTCGGTTGCGGCAAGGCGGGCGACATCATCACGTTCGTCCGCGAAACCGAGCAGCTCAACTTCACCGAGGCGATTGAAACCCTGGGCAAACGCTTCGGCGTTCCCATCGAATACGAGGAAGGTTCCGGCGGCCCCAGTCGTGAGGAACGTTCGCTGCGCCAGGAGATTTTCGACATCCACGAAACCGCCGCCGAACACTATCATCAGGTGTTCAAATCCTCCTCCGCCACCGGAAGCTGGATGCGCGCCTACTGGACCGATAAACGTCGCTTCACCCACGAACTCGCCGACGAGTTCAAGATCGGGGCGGCCGAGCCCGGCGACGCCTCGCTCGCCGCGGCGTTGCTCAAGAAAAAGCACTCCGAGGACGCTCTCCGCCAATGCGGCCTCTTCTTCGTGCGCGACGGCACCCTCATCGGACTCAATTCCATGCGACCCCGTTTCCGGGGCCGCCTGATGATTCCCATCCGCGATCATCAGGGCCGCGTAGTCGCATTCACCGCGCGCCAGACCGACCTCACTCCCGAGGACGATCCCGCCCGGGAGGCCAAATACGTCAACTCACCCGAGACCCCCATCTTCACCAAGGGAAACCTCCTCTTCAACCTCGACCGCGCCCGCAGCCATGTTGGCGAAGGCAAGCCCTTCGTCCTCGTCGAAGGCCAGCTCGACGCGTTGCGCAGCTGGAGCGTGGGCCTCAAGACCGCGATCGCACCCCAAGGCACGTCGATCACCGAAGGCCAGCTTGTGCTGCTTCGTCGCTATCATACGCAGGTCGAATGTTTCTTCGACGGTGACAGCGCCGGCCAGAAAGCCGCGCTGCGTTTTCTTCCGATGGCGCTGAAGGCCGGCCTGGAAGTGCGTTTTCTCGGTGGTGCAACCGACACCAAAATCGACCCCGACCTCCTCTTCCTCGAAAAAGGCCTCGCCGGCTACGACGAGGTGCGTAAAGGCGCGCTCTCCGCAATGGGGTTTGCCTGCCGCGCTCTGCTCCCGGCTCCGGAAGCCGCCACGCCCGAACAAAAATCGCGCGTCGCCACCGAACTGCATGGGCTTGTCCTGAATGCCGAATCCGAGGTCGCCCGGTCCCAGTTCCTCGCCGAAGCCGCCTCGATCCTGCGCCTGCCGCTTTCCGCCCTTCAAAAAGATTTTGAAGGCCAGCGTGTTCGCCACGAACGCCAGCAAACCGCGCGGCCCCTGCCCCCCGCTGAAATTCAAGAAGTCGTGGCTCCGCCCGCCAAAACCTCCACCAAGGACACGCCCGAGCATCATCTGCTTTTCACCATCCTGCACTTTGAACATATCGGAAAATCTCTGGACCATACCTTGCCGCACGAATGGATCGATCGCGGTCACTCCGCAGGCGTTTTGCTGGACCGTTTTCTGGGCCTGATGGGTCAGGACGATTACCCCGGACGGGATAATCTCGATGATCTGCTTGAAACCGCCGACGAACGCACATTGGTTGCGTCTTTATTATTCGAGTCCCCTCAAATCGATGATCCGGTCAAGGTTGTTAACGAAGGCCTGCGCATCATTCAGGCGCGCACGCTGGAACCCCGCATCCGCCAAATAGAACTTGCTCTAGCCAATACCACTGCGGACAGTAACGTTGACGCAAATTCTCTATTTAAAGAACTCCTCGATATCAAACGCCAGCTGCGCGCGCCCTTGAGGCTGCCCGCAGCTTAATTCATTTTACCCGATCCCGCCCTCATCATGCCGCGCAAAGCCAAGTCAGCCGATACCGATACACACTCAGAAGCCGTCGAGGCCGCCATTGAACGCGCACGCCCTGCGTCCGGCGATGCCGCCACTCCCGGAGTCGACCTGCCCGCCGGCGGTATCAACGACAAGATCCGCAACCTCATCCGTCTCTCGAAGGAGCAGGGCTATCTCACCTTCGACGATATCAACGAAGCTCTCCCCGATTCCGTCGAAAACCAGGAGGAGATCGATAACGTCCTCTCCATCCTCCAAAATCTTGAGATCGAGATTCTCGAGCCAGACCAGGTCGAAGATTACAAGCAGCGCCAGGAAGAGGCCGAGGAAGAGGAGTCCCGCTCATCCCAGCACGACATTCTCGACGACCCGGTTCGCATGTATCTCAAGCAGATGGGCCAGGTCCCTCTGCTCACCCGCGAACAGGAAGTTGAGATTTCCAAGCGTATCGAAAACGCCGAGCTCAAGGCCCAGACCGCTCTCTTCGAGACCGCGATCATCGGCAAATACATCGCCACGCTCGGCGCCAAGCTCATCAACCGCGAGGAGCGCTTCGACCGCATCGTCATCGATAAAAAAATCGAGAGCCGCGACGCCTACTTCAAGGGACTGCCCAAGCTCGTCGAGCTCACCCAGAAAAACGAGGAGGGCGTCGCTGATTCCTGGGACGAATACCTCAAAGCCCGCTCCGAGGCCGACCGCAAAAAGATCCTCGCCAAACACAAGAAGCGCGAAGCCACCCTGCGCGCCAATTTCTCCAAATTCTTTTTTAAGCTGAAGGTTTACGAGGAATGGCTCGAGCAGCTCCAGCCCGTCCTCAGCGAGATCGAGCAACTCCACCACCAGCTCGACCGCGCCAAGCACCCGAAGACCAAGAAGGACGCCGCCATCGATTCGAAGGCGATCAACACCCGTCTCAAGCAGATCGAGGCCGAACAACGCATCGCCCCCGAAGATCTCCTTCGCGTCGTCCATCAGACGAATGTCCACGTCCGCGAAGCCCACAAAGCCAAGACCGAAATGGTCGAGGCCAACCTTCGTCTCGTGATTTCCATCGCGAAGAAATACACCAACCGCGGCCTCTCGTTCCTCGACCTTATCCAAGAGGGCAACATGGGTCTGATGAAGGCTGTCGAGAAATTCGAATACCGCCGTGGCTACAAGTTCTCCACCTATGCCACGTGGTGGATCCGCCAGGCCATCACCCGCTCCATCGCCGACCAGGCACGCACCATCCGCATCCCGGTGCACATGATCGAGACCTTGAACAAGGTCATGCAGGTGCAGAAGCAACTCCTCCAGGAATTCGGCCACGAGCCCACGCCTGAAGAGGTCGCCGACGAGATGAACCTGCCCGTTGAACGCGTGCAGCAGATCATGAAGATGGCGCAACAACCCATCTCGCTCCAATCGCCCGTGGGCGACGGCGATGACACCTCCTTCGGCGATTTCATCGAGGACAAGTCCGCCGAGAATCCTTACGACATGACCGCCTACTCGCTTCTCCGCGAGAAGATCATCGACGTGCTCGACTCCCTCACCGATCGCGAACGCCGCGTCCTCTCGCTGCGCTTCGGACTGGTTGACGGTTACAGCCGCACGCTCGAAGAGGTCGGCAAGCAGTTCAAGGTCACCCGCGAACGTATCCGCCAGATCGAGGCCAAGGCGCTCCGCAAAATGCGCCACCCGACACGCATTCGTCAGCTGCATGGCTTCTTCGACGCCGAGCAGATCGACAACGCGCAGAACCTTCTCAAACAGGTTCAGGCCAACAAGCCGGTCATCCCCCAGGTCACCTGAGGCCCGGCATGCGACGCGCGTTCACCTTCGCGCTCTGCAGCCTGCTTCTCGCCGGCTGCTCCAGTCGCGGCAGCAAGACCGTCGCGAAAGACGGCGGCGGCACATCCGCCCCGCCGGGCTCGCAAGCCACGCACACGGTCCCGGGGCCGGTGCAGGTCGTCGGCCGCGTGATCGCCGTGGACCTGCGCACGCTCTCCGTGATCATCGAGCTCGCTCCGTATGCCACACTGCCGGCGGATTTCAGCGGACGTATCCTGATGACACGTCTGGATGACCTGCGCCCCACCGCACGCCTGCAAGCCTCGTCTTATCTGAGAGGCCGCACCCTCGGGGCGCGTCTCATGGCCGGACAACCACAAATTGGCAATGAGGTGGTCTTCGTCCCGGTTGTCCCCTGAGAGGGGACCAAAAGCGCTTTCCACCTTGCCTCACCTAGGGCGCAGGCGTAACCCTCCACCATCTTATGAACACTCTTTTCAACCCAATCCTGGCGATCTTTGGCTTGGGCGCTCCCGAGCTGCTGCTGATCTTCGGCGTGCTGATTTTGCTTTTCGGCGCCACGAAACTTCCCGCGCTCGCCAAGGGACTGGGCAAGTCGATCAAGGAGTTTAAAAAGGCCGCCAACGAAGAGGGTGGCGAGGAAGCCGAAGGTGCTGAAAAAAAGCCCGCCGCCAAACAGGAAAGCACCAAGACCCACGGTTCCAACTGATCGACGAATCGAGTCCTGATCAATTTTCCAAACGCGCCAGACCGGCGCGTTTTTTTGTGAACCGGTCACAGCGGCATGCTAAACTCCGGCCTGATACCTCCTCGGATCATTTAAGGTCGCCCTTCAAAATCCCTGACGATCCACTCGAGCAGTTTTCACTTAGGATGGAACGGCACACGCTGAGGAAGGCATCAGTGAAATCGTGAATTTCCATCAACGAGGAAGTCTGGGAATACCGAAACGGTATTTTGACGATCACCGAGGTCAGATGACCGACCCACACACGATCGCAGAATCAAAACGGACCTGAAGCGGCTCGCCCCTCGGGAAGAAAACTAGCACTACTCCGAAAGATACTGCAGGCGCACGGTGGTCTCCGAAGCAGACGCGGGCCACCGTTCGATGGTAGGGCGAACCGTCTTGGTGAGCGTCCGTCGCTAGCTCGACGGGACTCCTCGACCTACCCAGAAACGCCGAGGCTAGGAGATTCGACGAGGTCGTCGGGGCGCCAACGATCACAAGGGTAGAACCTAACGAAGTAGTGCTAACGGACCGTCGCCAATAATTCCTTGGCCGTCAGTCGCCCTGTTTTATCGCCGAAAGGAGGCGTGGTGTTTCCCTTGGGTGGCACCATTGTCGCTACGGTCGTATCCAAGGAAGTCGTTGCCGTTAAAGGCGGAGGAGGGGTGCTGCCGCCGGCACGACCGACAAACGATGATTCACGCATCGTCATGTAAGCCATCGTCAACTCACGGCTCGGGCATTCCATGATGACCTGCCGCAAGTAAGCACAAAACTCGTCGTGATTTCCACGCCACAGTCGTCCCGCGAGCCACTCGGTGACCCCCGCTTTCATCGCACGCACCCGGTATTCGGGATACATTGCCGTGAGATCGAGCAAGATCCGGCGAGCCAACGGCTCGATATCCACTTTGCGATCACGCAAGGCAGGCACTTTCACTATGACGGGTAGGACGAACAGCAATTCCTCCAAGAAAGGCAGGTCCAGATTGCGTCCTTTGTCATCGCAATCCGCGACCGTGAACACGAACCGCAGCGGGCGATCACGATCCCTCCGGCGCTTGGCCAGACGCAAAAAATCCAAAAGCTGCGCCTGCTGACTTGCGGGCAGCAATTCCAGATCCTTGATCAGAAATGTGCGCGGAATCCCGTCATTCAAACGATCCAAAGAGGCCGCAGTGGCCAGTCCTTCGGATGTGACCTCATGATGTCCCAGCACATAAAGGTAGCCGTTCGAGTCACCGCACATCGCCTGATACTCACGTGCAAGTAATTCAAACTCGCTGCCGGGTTCTCCTCGCAGGATCACCCCCAGCGACTCCTGCCGGGCCTGCCAGAGCTGATTCATGACCGTCCGCATCAAAGGGCTCCGCGCAATGACATGTTGTGGACGATAGGAGCTGCCTTGCTGGGCGGCCCCCTGCTCGGCCCCACCCTCTTCAACCGCCTCGGACTGCGCTTCGACTTGCTGCGAAGCGATCATCTTCTGAATGGCTGCAATCGCTTTCTTTGGATTAATCGGCTGCAACAACACCTCGCTAATCCCCAGCGGGAAAAGCGGGATGATCTGCTCAACGTCCTCCTTGTTCGCGATCAACAAAATACGAGTATCCGGGGAGAGATAGCGCACTGTCTTGATGAAGCCAGCCATATCCGCCGAAGCATCCAAGGTGATCGCGCATAAGTCATAAAAACGCGTCACCAACACCCGTTGGAATTCATCGCTGTCGTGACAGGCGGTAACCTGCGCGTCGCTATCAGTCAGCAACAACGAGAACAGACTGCGCAATCGCGCATCGGGAATGCAAAACAAGGCTTGTGAGCTCATTCGAGATCTTCAAAAAACCGCTATTTCCAACGGGAAACTCCACACGTTAAAAATCAATAGGGGCGGCCGCGAAACATGCGCACGATCTTGTGCGGCTCCGGCGCAGGTGCCGGTGCTGCCGCGGGCGCAGGCTCGGCGGCGATCACCGCCGGTGGGAAAGGAGCGGCTGAGAAGGGCGTCGCCGTGGCCCCCGTCGGCACACGAGCTGCAGCAACCGCCGGCGCCGGAACATCCGAGGCCATCTCGGCCAGAGCTGCGGGCGTCAGATGCTTCAAGGCCATGTTGGTGACCATCCGCGTTGAGGCAAAATTGGCGGTCTCGGCGGCCAGCACCAGCAGCACCGCCTGATCAGTGCGGCGAAAAAGAATCCATTTCTCCGCAACCCGGAGCAGATAGTCATCACACGGCAGGAAGTTTTCATCCATCGTCTCGTAAAGAGCAGCGATACGCCGTAACGCATCGGAAAACACATCGGGTGAAAGAAAGGCGGGCATCCGATTCAAAAACACCTGCCCGGACAGACCAAAGAGGCATACGCCGTCTACGCCGGGAATATCCAGGACGTTGTCGAAAACTTTATTAAGGACCATGACGTTAGTAGGTTAGCTAAGGTTTAGGATCTGGCGCATCTGGGAAACGATCTCATTTACCCGGGCGCGTGAGTTAAGAATCACCCCGACCACCTCGTTATTGACCGGTATGCACACGACGGTGAGCGATTTCCCCTGAATTTGGGCTTCATGAAAGTGCTCGAGCCCAAACGATTCACCAATGAGCACCGCGATTTGCTGGAAGTAGACGATGACATTCGCAAGCACATCGACCTCATTGCCTTCCTGCTCGATGACGTCACCTGCCTCTGAACAGCGGACATACCCAATGACATTGGGTGCCTGCATGATTTGGTTAATGGCCAGATTATTTCCCATAAAGAGATGTGTGTATTTCAGGATATACCACATCGCGTGCCAGCCATGTTCCCCCAAGCCATTTGACGGCCATTTTACGCCGTTCCCCCTCTGAGAATAAAAAGTTGTATTTGGTTTCTGGCGACGACTTAACTTTCAAAAACGTCAGGCGAACTGCAAGTAAACGGATGTTGGAAGCTCCGGCAGGCACATAAGTGAACAGGCGGCCGGAAGAGAAACGAGCCAGGAGTCTTGTCGCCGGGAGCAACGTCTGCCGGCCGGGGGTGCCGCGACTTCACCTCCTGTGCATTCCATTGCCAAGCCCGCCTCCTTTACGAGGTCAGCCACTCGTCGAAGCGAACCATGCCTGCGACCAACCGTTTTCATCTTTGACACTCACAAGCTTCACTCGTTTGTAGTCTCAACGGCGCAGGCGTCGTCGCAAACGCATCTTCTCGCACATGGCATCCAATCTTTTTGGCTATTTTTCCAACGACATCGGCATCGACTTGGGCACCGCCAACACGCTCGTTTATGTAAAGGACAAAGGCATTGTCCTGCGTGAGCCCAGCGTGGTTGCGCTCGATACCGTCACCCGCAAGGTGCGGGCCGTCGGCGAGGAAGCCAAAAAGATGCTGGGCCGCACTCCCGGCAACATCACCGCGATCCGTCCGATGAAGGACGGCGTCATCGCCGACTTTGATGTCACCGAGGAGATGTTGCGCTACTTTATCCGCAAGGTGCACAACAACTCCCTGCGCGTCGCCCCCCGGGTCGTCATCGCGATTCCCTCCGGCATCACCGAAGTGGAAAAACGCGCCGTGAAGGACTCCGCCACCCATGCCGGCGCGCGCGATGTCATCACCATTCCCGAACCGATGGCCGCCGCCATCGGTGTTGGCCTGCCCATCGACGAACCTGCCGCCAATATGATCGTCGACATCGGTGGCGGCACCACGGAGATCGCCATCATCTCGCTGTCCGGCATCGTCTTTTCAAAATCGATACGAGTGGCCGGCGACGAACTTGATAGCGCGATCGTCAACTACATGAAACGCGCCTACAACCTCCTCATCGGCGAACGCACCGCCGAGGAAATCAAGGTTCGCATCGGCTCGGCCTATCCGCTCGACGAGGAACTCACCATGGAGGTCAAGGGTCGCGATTCCGTGGCAGGCCTGCCCAAGACCATTCACATCACCTCGCAGGAAATTCGCGAGGCACTCAACGACCCGATTTCCGCCATCGTGGATGCCGTCCGATCCACGCTGGAACGCTGCCCCCCCGAACTCTCGGCCGACCTCGTCGACCGCGGGTTTGTCATGGCAGGCGGCGGCGCCCTCATCCGCGGCATCGACCGGCTCCTCAGCGACAAAACCGGCCTGCCTGTGATCATCGCCGACGACCCTCTCTCCGCCGTTGCCAATGGCACCGGCGCGGTTCTCAACGACCTCAACTGGGTCCTGCAGAACGTCTGATATTTGTGATTCATGATTCGCGGATTATGATCCTAACCGACGGCTCCGCCGGGCAGGCCGGATGCCGGCAATCATAAATCCCAAGTCATAGATCCTCCGCCGTGCTTCCCCAGCGTTTCGACCAAGCCAAACCGTTTCTCACGCTGGGCATTGCGCTGCTTGCATGGCTGCTCATTCCAACCGCCGTGAAGCGCATGGCGCGCACCAGCTTTTTTGAGCTTCAGGCACCGTTGCAAACGACCGCCTCCTATGTTCGCGATCTTCAGGATTTTTGGTCGCTCAAAACCCGCTCAAAAAACGAGCTCATCGAAGCCGGTCGCGACCTTGCCCGCCTCAACGCCGCCTACGAAGCCCGCCTCCAGCAAGACGCCGCTTTACGGGCTGAACTCGAACGCTTGGAGCGCATTCTCAAGCTCCCCACTCCCCCCGGATACCGGGCGGAGCCCGCCCGCGTGGTGTTGCGCGATTTCTCCTCCTGGTGGCAGCGACTGGTCATCCGCAAAGGCCATAACTATGGCTTGGTTGAAGGGGCTCCGGTGATCTACGCAGGTGGAGTCGTCGGACGGGTGCGGGAGGTTCATGCTTATACGGCCGTGGTCGAACTGGTGAGCAGCCCCGGAGTGCGCATCGCCGCCACAACCGAGGGAGACACGCGCCCAATCAGTTATCAGGGCGGCGTAAACCCCACCTACGGCCCCGCAGTCGGCACGGTTGAATATGTGCCGCTGGACATTTTCGTCACCCCGTCCGCGCCCCGGCGCCTGGTCACCTCCGGATTAGGCGGCGTGTTTCCGCCCAATCTCACCATCGGTTTTCTCATTCGGGTGGAACCCAGCTCCGATGGTCTTTTCAAATCCGGTGATGTTCGTCTCGATCCAGCCCTCTCCGCCCTTAACGAAGTAACCGTGCTCGTGCCCGAGCCCGCCGCGTCCGCCCGTTGATCCATGAAACGCCGGGTGCTCATCCTCACTGCCGCCTCGTTGCTGCTCGTGCTGCTGGTCGGACAGCTCAACCACTATCTCGCCCTCTGGCAGATGCACGTCTGGTGCGGCGGGCTTTTCGTCGCGTTCGTCGCCCTCCGGCTCGGCTACCGCACAGGGGCGGCCTCCGTGTTCGCCGCCGGCCTGCTGCTTGATGCAGGCGTGCCGGCCGCTTTCGGGACGCAGGGGTTCCTTTTTCTCGCAGCCCACGCCGTCATTTTCACCGTCCGCGCCCGCGCTCCGCGCGACGAAACCATCATCGGCGTCATGGTCGCCCTTTTCGCCAACCTGGGTCTCTTCCTCGCCCTATGCTTCCTCCGCATGGACTCCACGATGGATCCGGCGCAATCCTGGATGCGGGCGTTTGCCGATCTCCTGATCTCCCAGATCGTGCTCGCACTGATCGCCCCTTGGTTTTTCGCCGTCCAAACCCGCCTCCTCGAGGCCAATGGCACCAGCCTGCGGGCCACCACCCGCACTTCTCGATTCGCCCTCTGAGCCATGCCTGACAACGGTTCGGAACGTTCGGGCGGTCTCGTCGAAACCCACAAGGGCTACAACCCGCGGGTCGTCGTCTTTTATCTCTTTATCGCCGGCCTCCTGCTCATCCTGGCCGGCGGCCTCGCCTACCAACAGTTGCTGCGGAGCGACAGTTTCCACGAAAGCGAGCGCAAGCAGAACCAGCGCCGCGTGCTCGTGCCCGGCCCCCGTGGCAACATTTATGACCGTGAAGGTCGCCCCCTCGTGACCAATCGTCCCCGCTTCGCCGTCACCCTCTACCTCGGCGAGCTGCGCAAGGAGTTTCGCGCCGAATACATCCGCATCCGCAAGGCGTATCGGGAAACCGGTGACAAAGACATTCCCAGCACATCGCAAATGGAGCGCATTGCCCGGTTCACGGTGGTCCAACGCTACCTCAACCAGATCAACCGCGCGCTCGGCCGCAGCGAAACGCTCGACTCCGACGACCTCGACAAACACTTCCGCCAGCAACTCCTCCTGCCCTATCTCCTGGTCGACGACCTCGGACACGGGGAATACGCCCGGTTGATCGAACAGCTCCCCGTCACCTCCCCGCTTCAGGTTTACGCCTCCAGCGTCCGTGATTATCCGCTGGGCTCGATCGCCGCCCAGACCCTCGGCTACGTCACCGCCAACGATGCCATCGAGGCAGCCGAAGACTTCCCCGGCGCGGAACTCACCACCTTCAAGATGAAAGGCACCCTCGGACGCGAAGGCTTGGAGGCGCGCTTCGACCCGCTTCTCCAAGGCCAGACCGGCGGGGCCATCTACCGGGTCGATCCCGCCGGCTACCGGATCAACCCGCCTCTCTCCAAACGCCAGCCCGTGCACGGCCGCGATCTGCGCACCTCCCTTGACGCCGATCTCCAGCAGGCGGCCGAAAAGGTCATGACCGACACCGAGCTCGCCGCCGCCGCCGTGGCGATCGACATCCGCAGCGGTGAAGTCCTCGTGCTCGCGAGCAAACCCGATTACGACCTCACCGGTTTCATTCCGCGTCTCAGCCATCCCGCGGCCCGGGACATCACCGAACGCGGAGCCTGGCTCAATCGTGCCACCCACGGGCTTTACCCCCCCGGCTCGTCATTCAAGATCCTCACCGCCATCGCCGGGTTGCGCAGCCAGACCATCGACCCCGCGGTCCGCGTCAATTGCACGGGCTACTATCAGGTCGGCGGACGCAGGTTCCCCTGTCACGACGGCCATGCCCACGGCGAGATCAACCTCGCCACCGCCATCGAAAAAAGCTGCAACGTCTACTTCTACAAACAGGGCCTGGACATGGGGGTGGAAACCCTCGCCTCGGAGGCCCGTCGCCACGGCTTTGGCCGGCCCACCGGTCTGGAAGTTTTGGAAACACGCGGCACGCTCGTTCCGGACCCCGCCTGGAGGAAAGAACGCCGCGACGCCCGCTGGTTTCCGGGCGACACCGCCAACTTTTCCATTGGCCAGGGAGACCTGCTCGTCACGCCCCTGCAGATGGCCGCCTTCACCGCCTCGGTCGCACGCGACGAACTCACCACCACCCCCACGCTCCGGCACGACGAAAATCGGGCCGCGCAACACAGCCCCCGCAGCGGCCTCACCGGCCCGCAATACGCCGCACTCATCGCCGGCATGGAAGCCTGCACCGTCACCGGCACGGCAAAGGTCCTGCAGTCGCCTTTCATGAAAATCCCCGGGATGCGCATCGCCGGAAAAACCGGCACCGCACAAAAGCAGACGCCCCATGGCACCATTAACTTCGCCTGGTTCATCTGCTTCGCCCCCGTGGAAAACCCCCGGGTCGCAATCGCCGTCGTGGTGGAGGGCGACACCCCCGGTGAAGAAACCGCCGGCGGTCGCTACGCCGTTCCCGTTGCCCGCGCGATTTTGAAAACCTGGGACGACAAACAGAAAAAACACCCTTCTCCTTTGCAGTCTTCCGCGGTGCCCGCGTCCCCCTGAAAAACAGGAGGGCCGGCTGAATCCCCGGCGGTTTTCAAGCCGCGGAGCTACGCGCATTCCGGCATGCCCGCCTGGCACGCCTGAACGCACCTTGCGGGTTCGGCCAGTTCTGGCGCGGCCCATAACGCAACTGCTCCAACTCCGATCGCACCGGAGCCAGCTCCGTCTCGGTCGCCTCGGTTCTGCATTCCTCGATTTTGCGCAACCAGCGCCCCGCCTCGCGACGCACTGGATCGGCCCCGCGCCGCGTCAGACCGCTGCGCCAGCGCATCCATATACCGCGCCCATAGCCCCGCCAGCCCAGCACAAGGCCAAACGCCGTCACGATGATAAACGCCCAGGCCGCCAGCCGGGCGACATCCCACGGTCGCTGCAGCCACGCCCTGATCGCCGCCAGCCGCTCGTTGACGATCAACTTCAACGCCTTTGTCCAGTTCTCGATCGCATGCCGGGCTTCGCGCGCCATCTCCACCTGTGAATTCTGATCGAAGTCCACGATGCGCCGATACCAGAACATGCGTAATCCATCGAATTTCGCCGACCAGCTCCTGTCGCTTATCCGCGCCAGCCTTGCCTCCGTGCTCTCCTCCGTCCGGGCTTGCTCGGGTAGAATCGCCCCTGGCGTCGGGTCCGCCCTCACCCATACCTTCGTTACCGGGTCATAAATCTCGCACCATGCGTGCGCATCGGAATTGCGAATGACGAGGTTCTGGCTTCCGGGATTCCAGGTGCCGCCGCGAAAGCCGGTGACCAGCCGCGTGGGATATCCCGCCGTCCGTCCCATCAAGGTGAGCGCGCCGGCGAACAACTCACAATGTCCGGGTTGCGACGACGCCATCCAGCGCACCAGCAGATCGCCGTCACCCTCACCGATATTCGACTGCAGCGAATACGCGTGCTTTTGCGCCAGCCACGCGCTCGCCAGACGGGCAAACGCGCGCGCGTCCTCCCTGCACCCGGGCGGTGTCCGCTTCTCCCAATGAAACTTTCAGGAACGAGGGCATTCCGGCAGGGGTGGTCCGGGGAGCCCCCGTCTCCCCGTATTGCTCCTGCAAGAAAGGCACGGGGTCGCGTGCCTGCACGATTTCCACCGGACCCAGCTCAGGTTCGTTTTTCATGCCCTCAACCCGGTAGGCGAACATCTTCGCCGGCGGTTTTTCCAGACGCAGCAGGCGCAACTCGTCATTGATCGCATACGTTTGCGCGCCATCGCTGAACTGCATGTTGTTGAAGCCTCCCAAGGTCGGCAGATACCGGCTCGTGCCGCCCTCCAGATAAAACACCCAGACGGCACTACCCGCGCGCGGACGCACGCTGCCGACGACAAACGCCCGCTTTCTCCGTTCGGTCCGCAACTGGTCACGGAGCTCCGGCGAAACCGTGAACATGCCATCCGCGTAGCCGTCCAGCACCAGCATCCGCCAATAAGGGTCGGCCGGGATCTGACGGGGATCTGACACATCCACGCGCAGCGCCACGCCGGTGTCCTGCTGGATGTCCGTCACGTCATTGAAGCTCACATTTTCGCTAAACCCCGTCTTCGACTGCCGGTTGATCATGTTCTCAAGGAAGAACGTGTTGCTGATTTCAAAACGCGGCAGCGCAAAGAACAGCAGCGCCGACAGCCCCACCACGCCGCCGAACAAGCCCGAGCCCAGCAACGCCACGCGCCAGTCCGTCGCCGCGTGCAGCCTCCGCGCAAGCCTCACCCACTCGATCCGCATCCATGCCGGGGGCGCCGACGCCGAAAACTCCACCGGCGCCTGCCCGACCTCGGCCGAGTCGATCAGCGTGATCACCAGCAGGAACATCAACGTGCACGCCGTGAACACCACGATCTGCAACGCAAACACCATTGAAACCGAGAGCACACCCGCGATCACCACCAGGAACAGACCCAGCACGATCAGTTGCAAATCATCGCGTCGCTTGCGCGGCGTCACCGCCCGGTAAAGCACGAGCATCAACGCCAGGCGGATCATCGCGGGCAGCGGCTCGCGGTTGAGATAGAAATCCACCGCAAACAACGCCACGAACAATGGAAAGGCCAGGCGATGGGCCCAGCGCGGCACATACAAGGTAAGCACCGGCCACCGCAGCACCAGAGGCACCACCGTCGTGATCGCCACCAGCCAGATCCATGCCTCGACGTCCATGTAAAGGACCGTCCAGGCCGAGAGCAGCGCCAGGGCGCCGCCCAGGACCCACTTGAGCTGGTAGAGCTCGGTGAGGTTAAGCTGAGGCCGCTTTTTCTCCATCGACATAGGCGAGCACTCCCCGCGCCCCGTCAGGCGCAAATGTCAGCACGTTGGCCCGGCGCACCGAGGGTGCGGCTGCGGGCGATTGAAAGGACTGGACCGTCGGCTTCACCAACGCCACGCGATCCAGAAAACATTCGAGGTCGTGCGCCCGGCGCACCGGCAGCGGAGCCTCGTCGTCGACCGCGACCGACACCAGCCGGCCTCCTCGAAACAGGTCTTCCGCCATCGTCGCGGCCAGGCTGCACATCAGCTCGAATTGCTCCGGCCGTGACCACTCTCCCGCCGAAGTGCGCAACCAGAGCGAAAAGCCGGTCTGTGTTTCCGCCGCATGCTGCCGCACCATGAGCTTCTGCAAACGCGCGCTCGCCTTCCAATGCACCAGACGATGCGAATCGCCGCGCGCATAGGTGCGCAGCGCAAAAAGATCTCCGCCCTGCCCCGCACGGGAAGCCCGGTCGACATGGCCCGGCTGATGCCACGACGCCAGCGCGAACCGCTGGTATTCGACCGGCGCTGGCCAGACCAGCAACTCGCGTTTGAGTTCGCTGCCGATCAGCTTCTTCAAAAATCCAAAAGGAAACAACGATCCCACCCCCAGCAGTTCCACCGCGAGACGCCCCCGCGCGGCCGGCCGGAGCGTCCACTCCAGGAAGGTCGCGCCCTGTGCATCCAGCCGCTCGCGCAACGACAGGCGCACGGGGCGTTTTTCGCCCGTTGCATTGATTTCAAACCACAAGCCATAGGTCGGCAGCACCTGCTTGCCGTTGTTCAGCTCGATCAGCACGGGATGGTCACGCCCGGCCCGCAATGGTGGTTGCACCCGCAGCCGCCACGACAGGTTTTTCAAATTAAGCCAGGACAACAGCCCGCTGAACACGAGGCAGGCCAGCAGCAGCGAAAGCGCGATGAACAGAATATTGTTCGCCGTGTTGTAGGCGGCCAGCCCCAGCCCAATCACCACCGCGATCACGATGCCTCCCGGCAAGGTGAGCAACAGGCGGTTGCCACGATACGGATACACCAGCGACCACATGAACGCACGCCAGCGGTTGTTGCGCGCCCGCCCGCGCGACAACCCCGCCGTCTGCCAGGCGGTCACACCGCTGCCGTCCGTCGACCGCGCGGCCGGGCCCGACGACCGGGCGCGGGAGGGACTGGGGGAGGCAAATGACATGAAGACCCCCTGCTACTTTACACAGGAGTCGGAAGACTGCCGACAATACGGCGCAACGCGGCCGTCACCGCCCGCCGCTCTTCCATCGGATCGGAACTCTGCCGGAGCAGCGAAAGCCGGTGCGCCAGCACGGAAACGACCAGATCCTGCACATCCTCGGGAACCACAAAATCCCGTCCGAGCAACAACGCACGCGCCTGCGCCGCATGCTTCAGCGCAAGGCTTCCGCGCACCGAGATGCCCGCTTTGAATTCAGCCTCCGTGCGCGTCGCACCGATGATCTTGAGCATGTATTCCAACACGGATTCCTCCACGAACACCTGCTGGGCGGTCTCCTGCAGGTGCAGCACCTGCTCCCGCGTGGCAACCGCGTTGAGCGTGATGGAATCGTAGGAGTGCCGCGTCGCCCGCAGGATATCGAGTTCGTCCGCCTCCTTCGGATAGCCCATGTGCAACCGCATGAGAAACCGGTCCATCTGGCTCTCCGGCAGGGGAAACGTTCCCTCGTAGTCCACCGGGTTCTGCGTCGCGAATACCATGAACGGCGACCCCACGTCGTGCGGCTCGCCGTCGATCGTGACCTTGGCGCGATCCATCACCTCGAGCAACGCCGACTGCGTCTTGGGCGTGGCGCGATTGATCTCGTCCGCCAGCACCACGTTCGCGAACACCGGACCTTTCTTAAAAACGAAATTCTTCTCCTGTTCGTCGTAAATCGCCACCCCCGTCACGTCGCTCGGCAACAGGTCGCTGGTAAACTGAATGCGCGCGAATGCACAATCCATCGAACGGGCCAGCGAGTAGGCGAGCGTCGTCTTGCCCACGCCCGGCAGATCCTCGATCAACGGGTGCCCGCCCGCGACCAGACAGATCAACACCTGGTCGATCACCTCATCCTTGCCCTTGATCGTCTGCCGCATGCTGGTGCGCAAGCGATCGAGGGTTTGCTTGGCATCGGTAACCGCGGGGCCGGAAACGAAATCGCTCATGCGAACAGTGTGGCGATCCGCAAGAAGGCGTCAACGGACACCCGGAGTTCCCCCAAATAAAAAGCCCTCCTTCATGCAATCTGAGGACAATTCCCCAATCGCCGCAGGCCCGCTTATCCCAGCAGTTTGATCAGCGCCGAAAAATCCTCGTCCGCCCAGCCGGCACGCTCGGCGGCCGCAAGGCGGTCGCGCACCGTGTCGAGCACGGGGAAGTCCTCGCAACCATTGATGCGCGAAGCCAGCCGCATGTCCTTGAGCATGTGCTTCACCGAAAATTGCGGCGCAAAATCCCCCGCGCGCAGCTTCGGCTCCTTGAGCTTGGTCAGCCCAGAATAGCCCGCGTTCTTCCCCAGCGCCCCGAAAAACACCTCGTCGGCAATCCCCGCCCGTCGCGCCAGCACCAACGCCTCGCTCAACGCCTGCATCTGCGCGGCGATATTGAGGTTCATCGCCAGCTTGAGCGTCGCCGCCTGCTGGTGATCGCCGATGTGAAACCGTGCGGTCGAAATGATCGCGAGCAACGGATCCAGCTCCGCAATCAGCGCGGCATCGCCTCCCAGGTAAAAGATACTTTGCCCCTGTTCCGCCGCCGGTTTGCTGCCCGTAAACGGCGCCTCAAGATAACGCGCGCCCCTCGTCACCACCAGTGCGCGAAACTCCTCGCTGCTTTGCGGATCAATCGTGCTCGACTGCACCACGATCTTGCCCGGCCCAAGCACGGGCACGATGCGCCCGAGCACCGTGCGCACCGCCGGCGGATCGGCCACCACGATCTGCACGACATCGGCCGCACTCACGACGGACTCGGGCGAATCCATCCAGAAGGGAAAACCCGGCTGCGGTGTGCGATTCCATGCCCCCGCCAGTTTGCCGGCGGCCTCATAATGCCGCGCCCACACGCTGCCGATGATCCCCAGGCCTATGACGCCGATTTTCATAAGATTCCGATGAAAGCCATATGTCGTGTCGGCGCAACCCGGGGGCCTTACATTCCCCTCGAATGCCGGCATTGATTTAACCCGGGGCCCGCCTTCTGCTTGCCCTGCCCGGTCGCATCGGCGTCGCTTCACCACCTTTGTCATGCTCGCCTTTGAACATGCGCTCGCCCTGATCCTGCTGCTCACCGGACTCAGTGTGCTCGGACGCTGGCTGCCCTGGCCCCTGCCGATCACCTACATGCTGGGCGCCTGCGCGGCGGCGTTCTGGACGCCCTTTCCACGCATCGAATTGGATCCCGGGTTTTTCTTTCTCTGCTTCGTTCCTCCCCTGCTCTTCGCGGATGGCTGGCAGATGCCCCTGCGTGACTTCATTGCAGCACGGCGCCCCATCCTGCTCCTGGCAACCGGCCTCGTGGCATTCACCACCCTCTCGGTTGCCCTGATCGCCCACTGGCTCGTGCCCGATCTGCCTTTGGCCATGGCGTTCGCGCTCGGTGCGCTCGTTTCGCCCACCGATGCGGTCGCCGTCGGCGCCATCACCCACCGGCTCAAAGTCCCCGCACGCCTCACCGCCGTCCTGAATGGCGAAAGCCTCATGAATGACGCCACCGGTCTCGTGGCGTTTAAATTCGCGCTCGCCGCCATGATGACCGGTGCGTTCTCAATGCGCGCCGCGGCCATGGATTTCGTCGTGCTGGCGTTCGGCGGAATCATCACCGGCTGGCTGATCAGCTATGTAATCGGACGCCTTCGCGACCTGTTGCGCCGCTTTCGCGGCTCCGATGTTTTTATCGAAGTAACACTGTCCTTGCTCACGCCCTACGCCGCCTTTCTTGCAGCCGAGGCGCTGGGCCTGTCCAGCATCCTCGCCGTCGTGGCCGCCGGCCTCTACGCCGGCTGGCGCGATCCCGTGCGCATGGATGTGGAAACCCGGCAGACGGCGCTGGCCACCTGGTCCGTCGTCCTGTTCTGGCTCAATGGCCTGGCCTTTATTCTTCTTGGCCTTCAATTCCCCTCGCTCCTCGCGACGATCAACACGCTCTATACGCCCGCGCAGATCCTGATCGCAGTCGGCGCCATTTCCGCCACCGCGATCCTCGCGCGGATCATCTGGGTTTTCCCCGGCGCCTACCTGCCGTTTTGGCTCTTCAAACACATCCGTCAGACCGAGACCCGGCCCTCCTGGCAAGGCGTGCTGGTGACTGGCTGGGCCGGCATGCGCGGCACCATCACCCTCGCGGCTGCCTTGTCCATCCCTCGACTGATGGACGACGGACAACCATTCCCTGCGCGCGATGTCGTGATTTTTCTTTCGTTCGGTGTCATCGCGGTGACGTTGTTGCTCCAGGGAACGACCTTGGAGGCGCTCATTTGCCGGCTCGGACTCCGGGACGATGACGCGACCGCCAAAGAAGATCGCCTGGCCCGCATCGCCGCGGTCGAGGCCGGCCTGTCCAGCCTGCGCGCATCGGAAGCCGCGCAGGACAACGCCTCCCCCGAGGAAATCGCCGCCCTCGGCAACGTCGTCGCCGAATACGAACACCGCCTGGCCGAGCTCACCGCCGAGGGAGAGACCCGCACCAGCGCCCGCTTGCGCCAGACGAACGCCCGCAAGCTCCGGCTGCAGGCCCTGCAAGCCGAACGCAACGCGCTTCAAGACCTCTGGCGTCGCAACGTGATCACGGACGCGATTCATCACCCGCTCCAGAAACTGCTCGACCACGAAGAGGCCATGCTCGCCGCGCAACCAACCCGGACGGAGGCGTAAACGAGGTCGCCTCATCCGCCTTGCCTCTGCTCACCCGAAAACTTCGAGCAACCGTGCGAACAACCGGTTCACCTTGCCCTGGTTTTCCCTCACGAGGTCTTTGAACTTCGTGAAATCAATCTCCGTTCCTTCCAGCCCGTTCGCGTAATTATCCACGATTGCGAGCGAGTTATAGTTCAGCCCCAGCTCTGTGCAAAGATCCGCCTCGTGCGCGAGCGTCATCCCCACGACATCACCCCAGTCCTTGATGATGCGAATCTCCGCCTTGGTCTCAAAGCGCGGCCCGCGCATCTGCACGTAGACCTTGCCCGTCTCGATGCGAAACTCCGGCGCCAGTCTTTCCACGATCAACGGCACCAGGTTGTTCGCGATGCCCGGCGCCCCGCCCTTCAATTCCTCATCGAAGTAGGTCGCCGGCCCCTGCTGCAACGCCACGTAATCACCACACGACACCAACGATCCCGGCGGAAGCCCCGGCTTGAGCGAACCCACCGAGTTCAACGACACGACCTCCCGGAATCCGAGCTCTGCCAGCGCGCGGATATTCGCCCGGTAATTGATCGTGTGCGGCGGCAGCGGCATGCCAAAGCCGTGACGATTGAGTAATACGTGCTCACCGCGCGCCTTATAGGTGACGAGCCCGTATTTAGTCTCGACGCTGCGCACCTCCCAAGCCGAGAACAGCGGGGAATTGACGATACTGGTCCCACTGACAAAGGCGATTTTCATGACGCGACTCACACGTCGGGCTCCGGCGTTGACAACGCGAAAACACGCGGCGCTCCGCCGTCCTCGCGCATGGGCGCTTCTCGCCTGCCTCGCGCTCGGCCTCGCCGGCTGCTCCACCCCCGGCCCCACCCACGCCTACCTCGCCAGCCGTGCCGAGGATCCGATTATCGATCTGCTCCCCGGCACGCCTGACGCCGACATTCCGACCCATCTCATCCCTGTAAACGAACTCTACGGCATCGCCTACGATCCGTTCACCGACCACCTCTTCCTCCGTATTTTTCCCGGCGACTTCATCCGCGTGATCGACCGGCCCGCCCGCAAAATCAAACGCGGCATCCTCATCAAGGATCTCCCCCCCGGGCGCGGCGACCTCGCCATCCGCTCCAGCGATCGCCACCTGTTCTTCGCGCATCCCTCGCTTCCCGCCGTCCTGGAGACCTCCCTCTACGGCGAGGCCGTGCGCACGGTGACGCTGGAGGGTCTGCAAGGGCCGCCCGCCGGCGTCGCCTACGACCAGACCAACGACCGCCTGCTCATCCTCGAAGGCCGCAGTCCGTCCCACGTTGTCATCTGTGATCTCGACGGCAAACGACTCAAAAACATCCCCCTGAACCGCGCCGTCCGCCTCGTCTGCCTCGCCTATGATTCCGTCGCCGGCGAATTCTACGTGCCGCTGCTCGATCAGCCCGCCATCGGAGTCTTCGACGCCAATGGACACCTCCTGCGCACCCTCGCCACCCCGGATGCCGGCGTCCACGACTTTGTTGACGTCGGCCAGCGCTCCCTGCTCCGTCTTTTCTGATTCCCCATCCCAATGCCACTCGTAGACAAACCGCTCTCCGAACTCCGCACTTATCAGGGCCGCAACCCTCGCCCCGCCGACTTCGACGCCTACTGGTCCGATGCCCTCCGCGAGCTCGACGCCACCGATCCCAAGCCCGAGCTCGTCCCCAACGCTGAAATCAGCCCCAAGGGCATCGAATGCTTCGATCTCTGGTTCACCGGTGCAGGCGGCGCGCGCATCTACGCCAAATATCTCCGCCCCATTGGCGCGAACAAGGCCCCCGCCGTCCTCCAGTTCCACGGCTACTCCGGCAACGGCGGCGACTGGGCCGGCAAGCTCGGCTACGCCGGCCAGGGGTTTTGCGTCGCCTCGATGGACTGCCGCGGCCAGGGCGGCCGCTCGCAGGACAAGGGCGGGGTCCTCGGCAACACCCTGCGGGGCCACATCATTCGCGGCCTCGACGATCCCAATCCCCACAACCTGCTGTTCCGTAATATTTTTCTGGATACCGCCCAGCTCGCCCGTGCCGTCATGAGCCTGCCGGAGGTCGATGCGACCCGCGTCGGCGCCATGGGTGGCTCCCAGGGCGGCGCCCTCACCATCGCCTGCGCCGCCCTGGAACCGCGCATCAAGCGGGCCGCCTCCGTGTTCCCGTTTCTCTGCGATTACCAGCGCGTCTGGGAAATGGACCAGGCCAAGGATGCCTACGCCGAGTTGAAGGATTATTTCCGCCTCTTCGATCCGCGCCATGAACGCGAAGAGGAGGTTTTCACCAAGCTCGGCTACATCGACCTCCAGCACCTCGCCCCGCGCATCAAAGCCGAGGTTCTCATGTTCACCGGCCTGATGGACACGATCTGTCCGCCCAGCTCGCAATTCGCCGCCTTCAACAAGATCACCTCCAAAAAGGACGTCGTGATCTACCCCGATTTCGGCCACGAGGGGCTGCCCGGCGAAGGCGACCGCACGCTCAACTTTATGCTCGGCTTATAACAGAGACGCGGCGCCCCGCCGTGTCCGGCAGCCTCACCGCCCCGCCGCCTCCATCCGCTTCGCCAGCTCCACGTCCTTCGCCGTGACCCTGTCACCCGAATCGTGGGTGGTGAGCCGGATGGAGACCTTGTTGTAAATGTTGGTCCATTCCGGGTGGTGATTGAGCGCATCCGCCTCGAAGCCAGCCTTCAGCATAAACGCGAGCGCCTCGCGAAAGTTTTCGAATTTCAGGGTCTTCACCAGCGCGTCACGCTCCCAAGTCCAGCCGGGCAGGTGTGTCAGCGCATGCTCGATTTCGGCCGGGCTCAAAGGCGGGCTTTTCATGTCTTCACCTCTACCTGCCCCCGGAATTTCGTCAACGCGACGCCGTCGTTAAGCCGGCTTGTCAAAGCCTTCCGCCACGCCCTAACTCGCTCCCCTGCCTATGTCCGATACGCCCGCCCAAATCCCCGCCCACGTCGCCATCATCATGGATGGCAATGGACGCTGGGCAAAACAACGCGGGCTCCCGCGCATCGAAGGACACCGGCGCGGCGTCGAAACCGTGCGCAGCATCATCGACGCCTCCAAGGAACTCGGAATCCGCTACCTCACGCTTTACGCCTTCTCCGTCGAGAACTGGAAACGACCCCAGGACGAAGTCGGCGCGCTCATGTCCTTGCTTGAGTATTTTTTGAAGCGCGAAACCGCCACGCTGGTCAAAAACAAGGTCCGCCTCCTCAGCATCGGCCGCACCCAGGATCTGCCCGAGGTCGTCCGCCGTCAGCTCGACGCCGCCATCGCCGCCACCGCGCATTTCACCGAACACACGCTGGTCCTCGCCCTCAATTACGGTTCGCGCACCGAAATCGTCGACGCCGCCCGCGCCTATGCCGCCGCCGTCGCCGCCGGCACCGTCAACCTCAATGACTGCTCGTGGGACACCTTCGCCCGCCACCTCTACACCGCGGACCTTCCCGATCCCGACCTCGTGATCCGCACCTCGGGCGAATACCGCGTCAGCAACTTCCTCCTC